>CAZKXM010000059.1:9807-12508 GCA_964556785.1 uncultured Bacteroides sp.
TAGCCACACCGGGCACGAGGGCGGCGTCGGCCTGAAGCTCGCCGTCGAGAATGAGCGACGGATCGAGTTCATGCGCGATTTCGGTGGCCTTGATAACTTTGTCGACACTCTCGCTCTTGGCGCTACCCTTGGTCGAGTAGCTCAGGATGGCAACGCGCGGTTCAATGCCTGCGATATCGCGTGCGGTCTTGGCTGATGCAACGGCAATCTGAGCCAGCTCCTCAGCTGTGGGTTCGGGCACTACCGCGCAGTCGGCAAACACGAGTATTCCGTCGGTTCCGTAAGGCATGCCTTCGGGCAGCAGCATGAGGAAAGCGCCGCTGACAACCTTGATTCCGGGCATTGTCTTGAGCACCTGGAATGCGGCACGGAGCACATTGCCGGTGGTGTTCATCGCTCCGGCAACCATGCCGTCGGCATCGCCGGCCTTGATCATCAGGCAGCCCAGATAGAGGGCGTTGGCAGCGGTGGTGCGGCTCTGTTCGGGAGTCATGCCCTTGCTTTTGCGGAGTTCGAGCAGGATCGGAGCATAGCGGTCAATCACTTTCTCGTCGGCGGGGTCGACGATAGTGGCTTCGGCTATGTGGGTAAGTTTCAATTCAGAAGCCATGCCGGCGATAGCTTTCGGGTCGCCAACAAGGATCACCTTGGCGATTCCTTCGGCTATAATGCGGTCGGCAGCGGTGAGGGTGCGCGGTTCGAGCCCTTCGGGGAGCACAATGCGCTGAGGATTAGCTTTGGCCTGAGCCGTAAGCTTGTCAAAAAGTCCCATGGTTATAAGGTTATATATAATTATATATGAAGGTTATGAATATAGTGCAAAATTAAGCTTTTTCCGCTCGTCGGCAAAATAAATCTTGCACCCCGCGCGTTTTGCACATAAGCGGCTCAAATGTGCGTCGAAATGTTAACAACAGCGCAAATTGATTACAATAATTTACAATAGTTAACATTATGATTTCGGCGCGAAATGACGTTTTCGGTGATTTAACTTAAATTAAGCATGCCGCATAACGCCCTATGAGTCAGACGCAAACGTTGTGAGTTTTACATTATTTCACGTTAGGTTGACATTTTTTAGTTCGTAAGATTAGGGTATCGCGCTCAAAATGCCTACCTTTGGGTTGTCGGAATAAAAATGTAAAAATTCTTTAATTTTCAATCAAAAACCATCATGCAACAGACACTCATCATCCTTAAGCCTTCAGCAATCCAGCGTGCTTTTGCCGGAAAAGTAATTGACCGTTTCCAGCAGAAGGGGCTCAGGATCGCAGGTTTGAAAATGATGAAGATGACCGAGGAGCTCTGTCGCGAGCATTACGCTCACCTTGTTGACCGTCCTTTCTTCCCCGAGATCGTCGCGTCAATGACAGCCTGCCCGGTTGTTGTGATGGTGCTTGAAGGAACTGATGCAATCAGCGTTGTGCGCCTTATGACAGGTGCGACAAACGGTCGTGAAGCTGCTCCCGGAACAATCCGCGGCGATTTCTCGATGAGCAATCAGGAAAACATTATCCACGCATCGTCGTCGCCCGAAGATGCCGAGGCTGAAGTTAAGCGCTTCTTCAAGCCCGAGGAGATTTTTGAATATGATCTGCAGGCGCTCCCGTTTATCTACAATCCGGCAATGCGCTGACCGATCCTCAACAAATTCTCTCCAACCCCTCAATTAACCAAGCTGACCTTAACCCGCATTCATGAAATTCGCAACAAAAATAGTGACCGTTATGCTGATGCTTATGAGCACCGCAACGTTCACCCTTTCAGCTCAGAAATTCCATCTTCCCAAAAATCATACTTCGCAGCACAAGGATCTCCTTGCCAACCAGCGCCCGATGTCGGCTAAGGCGAAGGCCGATGCCAACCGCAAGCTCATGGAGGAGATGAAGCGCCGCGAGGCTCTCGATAATGCCGAAGTGTTCGGTCAGTATTGGGAAAGCGAGCGCGTCAACCCTTACGGCAACATCACCATCCCTGAAACGGCCAACATCAATGTAAGTGGTTTTGTGACTCCCGTGAAGAGCAAGGTGACCTCTCCCTACGGCTGGCGTGCGCGTTTCGGCCGCATGCATCGCGGAGTCGACCTTTCGCTGCGTGTAGGCGACACTGTGCGCTGCGCTTTCAGCGGCAAGGTGCGCCTCACAAAGTATGAGGGTAAGGGCTACGGCTACTACGTTGTTGTTCGTCATGACAACGGAATGGAAACCGTTTACGGCCATCTTTCAAAATTCCTTGTAAAGCCCAATCAGCGTGTAAAGGCTGGTGAGCCTATCGCTCTTGGCGGCAACACCGGCCGCTCTACAGGTCCTCACCTTCATTTCGAGACCCGTTATCTCGGTCTGGCCATCAACCCCGAGGCTATTATTGACTTCAATAACGGCACCACCCACAAAGATATTTTTGCGTTCAGCAAAGACTCTTACAACAAGAGTCAGAGCTACGGCCCCTCGCGCCGTGTTTCGGCAACCAAGAAGAAAACCAGTCGTCCGACAGCTTCTTCAAAGAAGCGCAAATCGCGCCGTCGCTAACCGAAAGAAATTTCTTCATATATTTTCAATGTCCCGCATCGACTCTTCGTTGCGGGCTTTTTTTGATCAACCCGTGCCGCGTTGTCAGAGTGTCAGGTGCGGCAAGCCTTGATTCGGATCAGCGATAGTCGGCGAAGCGGGTCTGGAGCTTCTTGCGGGCGAAGAAGATGCGG
>CAZKXM010000060.1:0-12064 GCA_964556785.1 uncultured Bacteroides sp.
GCTCGGTGATCCAGCGGTTGTCGCGGCCGGAGTGGTTGGGCACCCAGTCGAGGATAACCTTCATGCCCAGGTCGTGGGCCTGGCGCACCATGTCCTTAAACTGCTCCATTGTGCCGAACTCAGGGTTGAACGCCTTGAAATCCTGCACGGCATAGTAGCTTCCGAGCGTGCCCTTGCGGCCCTCCTTGCTGATGGGATAAGGGGGCATGATCCAGAGAATGTCGACCCCGAGATCTTTCAGGCGGGGCAGATGTGAGGCAAAAGCGGTGACGGTGCCCGAGTCGGTGTACTGACGCAGGTTCACCTCATAGATCACCGCATTGCGGCTCCAGTCGGGATGATTGACGGTGGTGAACGACGAATCGCGCTGCTCATCGGCCACATCGGCGGCGCCGCGGTTTGCGCAACCGGCAGCGGGAAGCAGCATCGCTGCTGCGGCAGCAAGAGCTGTGAATGAGTGTTTCATTGGAGAAAGTGATTGGAATTATTGATGATTTCTGAATAAATCGGCTGCCAGGTGGATTATGCTTCGGTAAGCAGTTCGATCAGCCTCTCGCTGTCAAGACCGGGCACGGCGAGCGATAGATTGCACCCTTCGAGTGCCCGGGCGAGGCCGTCGCGGGTGAGTACGGCTCCACGCAGACGGTCGAGCAGCAGGGTATCGAGGTCGCCGAGCATGAAGAAGTCGCCGCTGAGGTTGACCTTTTCAACCGTCAGGCCGTCGGAACGCAGGTCGATGTCGGCAAAGAACTCTCCCACCCCCTCGATGCGCCGGTGGCGTCCGATGGTCGAGGCATGGCGGGCTCCGTGGATCCAGCGCGGCTCATAGTAGGGGGCCTCGATGGCGCGGATTTCTTCGATCTGAGCCGGCGTGAGGATGATCTCGCCGTCGGTTAGCGCTTGCAGCGCACGGGCCTTGAACTCCTCGATCCCGAGTTCAGGCAGGTGTTCGCGGATAGTTGTGATGCGGCTTCCCACCGACTTGACTCCTTTCGACTCCATCTTTGACCGCGAGGGAGTGATGGCGCGGCTGATGTGGGTCATGTCGGTGTCGTAGAGCATGGTGCCGTGAGCAATGCAGCGCCCCGGCAGATGATAGAAGGCGTTGCCGCTAACCTTGCGGTCGCCGATCAGCACATCGTTTCGCGACGAGTCAGACGCATCGAGCCCCAGCGAACGCAGGAAGGCGGCCACCATGGAGGTGTAGCGCGAGAAGGTGGTCACAACATCATCAGCGGTAGTGATATAGCTGAACATGATGTTGTTCATGTCGGCAAACACACATCCTCCCCCACTCTTGCGGCGATAGAAGCTGATATTGTTTGCCCGGCAGTAGTCGAGGTCCACCTCCTTGTCAATGCGCTGGTTGCGGCCGAAGATAACCGTCGGCTCAACCTGCCACATAAAAAAGATGTCGTCGTTGACATGGCGGAGATTGGCAGCGGCCCATTCCTCCATCGCCAGATAGAAGGGCAACCGCTGCACGGGGAACCCGTCGGGAAGTTTAAGATGCTTCATTTTTAGTTGAATATCAAATAATTGGGATGGCTGTCAATGGCATCCACGCGGTCAATAATCCATTGGCGCAGCAGTTTGACCTGCTCGTCAAAGTCGGCCGAATTATTCTTTGCCGCCGGCCAGCGCTCACCGTTCTGCAGGGCTGAGACGCGCACTGCGGCGGCATACTCGTCGATATAGTCGAGCCACTGTCCGAGCAGATTGTCTTTGAAATAGGCCCAGCGTTCGGCCATGAGTGACATAAACGCATCGGTGCGTGCAATTGCCGTGAAGAAATTGGTGCCGTTTGTTGAAGAGCCTGCTGCCAGAAGCACCAGATCGGGCTTGTTGACATAGTTGAAGCCCCAGTCGAAATCCCACACGGGCCCGAATGAATATTTGCTGTCGATCGACTCCTTGTAGAGCTTCGTGCTCTTGGGCCATGAGAGCTCGCGGTTACCGGCCAATAGATTCACAAGCAGATAATCGACAATCTGATCCATCTCGAGGACTTCGTCGGCACGCCCCTCCTTGACGGCGGTCTCCATCTCGATAAAGTCGGCCTGCCAGGGGGCAAACCATTCTTCGGGTGTCTGCCCGGGGGCAACCACATCGGCAGGATCGGGATCAGACAGCATCACCGGCATGTTGAAACCGGGCGAACGAAATTTGTAATCTTCATCATAGTTGGTGTCGAGCTCCCAGAGAATACCTGTCGACTCGTCGATGTCGACGCTGCCTGAGTT
This sequence comes from uncultured Bacteroides sp., assembly GCA_964556785.1. Taxonomy (GTDB): domain Bacteria; phylum Bacteroidota; class Bacteroidia; order Bacteroidales; family Muribaculaceae; genus CAG-1031. Next base: position 2,244 of record CAZKXM010000060.1, read on the forward strand.
GATTCCCTGCTTCTCGGAGAGCATGTAGGCGCCCTTATAGTCGCCGTTGAGCACCACATTGACCGGGATGCTGTGGTTGGTGAAAGGCATGTCGAGCATCTGAGCCAAACGCAGCGCCATGGCATTCTTCATCAGGGTGGCATCGAGATAGTTGGCGATCAGCACATAGTTCTTGGCCTTGGCCAGCCCGAGCAACGATGTTTTCTTGGCAAACTTTATGCGATAGGGCTTCTTCTCGTATGCCCAGGTGGTGTTGCCGCGGCCGCGAATGCTCACTGCGGTTTCGGCGAGGTCATCGCCGTGGCCGTAGGCGGTCAACGTCAGAGTGCCCTCAAGATAATCCTTTTTGCTCGTTATCTCCTTCACGACGGGGTCGGTGGTGATCTCCAGCAGGGGCACGTTGGTTGAAAATTCCCATGCGCCGGAACGGTCAAGCTCAAGCGCATCCTCGCCGTTTAACAGCACTGAGGAATAGGAGCCTGACGCATCCTTGGAAGCGAATGTGAACTCGGCTCCACGGCTGAGTTCAACAGACTTGACACGGCTCTTCCCGTCGGCCGAGGTGTGGAAGATATTCAGATGGGTGGGCCTGGAGGCCGAGGCTGCGCCAGCAATGCTCAGCAGCGCAGCGAAACAAAGACACTTCATTTTCATCTCACTGAAATCTTTAGGGTGAGACCCGCCTGCGGGGCCGAAAGAATGTACACACCCGCTTCAAGATCCTTGAAGCTCACCTCGGTGGCCTGACTGACCGAGAGAACCGGGCGCCCGGAGGTGTCGAAGATATCGCAGTCGGCCGGATCGGTCAGGATAAGTCCGCCGGGGGTCAGGGTGAAACGGGCGGTGCTTAGTTTTGATTCGCCGGCCGTGGGAAGACTGTTGAAGCTTATGCCCCGGAGGTTTTCAATAGGGAAGTCAACATCACAGTCGGCTGAATTCACCGTCAGCCGGTCGGCATCGGCCTTGAGGCGCAGATCGTCGGAGATGGCCACAGTGTATGGCTCACCCTCCAGAGGCTCGATGCTGACGGAGTGCCATGCCCGCAGCGGCAACGCGGCCGTAACGGCAAGCACCGCCGCTATCATTATCTTTATGGTTGGATTGCTCATGATTGGTCAATATAGTAGGTTGAAGTCGCAAAGTTAGGAATTAAGAGCGTGTTTCACAAGTAAAAGTTATCGGTGGGGCTGCATATCACGGAGGGATTTTTGTCGTGCAGGCGAGGGAGCGTAGCGAGCTACGTGACTGAGACAAACGGCAAAAATCACCCGCGAGATGCAGTCAGAAGGTTTAAGCAACCGTTCCGTACACCCAGAGCCAATTCAATCGAACAAAACTACTCCACCATTGACAGGCCCCGGCGTGAACTTTTCTTGTGAAACACGCTCCAAATTTGTAACTTTGCAGCGAATTTTTTGCCCGTTGAATAACGCGCCTGTTAATAACTGTTTATCTATGAATTGGTTTTTAGAACTGGTCGGTCCCGGAAGTACAGATTTGGCGAGCACGCTTGTGCTCTACTCGTTCGTGATTGCGGCGGGTGTGTTTCTCGGCAAGCTTAAGATAGCCGGAGTTTCGCTCGGAGTCACATTTGTGCTTTTCGTGGGAATCCTGATGGGCCATTTCGGCTACATCGTCAATGCCGAGGTTCTGAAATTCGTCAGGGAATTTGGCCTGATCCTGTTCATATTTTCCATCGGTCTTCAGGTTGGCCCCGGTTTCTTCTCCTCTTTCAAAAAGGGGGGCGTGAGGCTCAACATGCTTGCCGTGCTTGCAATTATTCTCAACGTGGCGATTGTCCTCGCAATCTATTTCATTGATGGCGAAACAGATATTCCGGCACTTGTTGGTGTGATGTCGGGTGCGGTGACCAACACCCCCGGCCTCGCGGCCGCCCAGCAGACCGCGGGCAACACCGAGGCTATAAATCTGATGGCGATGGGCTATGCCGCCGCCTATCCGCTCGGTGTGATCGGCATTATCGTTGCCATGTTCGTGATCAAGGGTGTGTTCCGCATCAACGTCAACGACGAGATCAGCAAAATCAACGCCGAGCAGGAAGCGGCCCAGCAGGCCCCTCACATCAACACTTTTGAGGTCACCAATCCGCTGCTCGACGGCAAATCGCTCTACGATCTTCACGACCTGCTCAAGTGTGAGTTCGTGATTTCGCGCATGATGGATGCCGACGGCACCTTCTACATCCCCAATTCGGAGACACGTCTGCGCGTGGGCGAGAAGCTTTACACGGTGCTCTCGCCGGCCGATGAAGACCGGTTCCGCTCCGTTGTGGGCCCCACGGTGGAGATGGACTGGGAGACCGTGCCGTCGCAGGTTGTGTCGCGCCGAATCGTGATCACCAAAAGCAAATATAACGGCGTTGCAATCGGTTCGCTCAAACTCCGCGCCGGCTATAACCTTAACGCCACGCGCGTGAACCGCGCCGGTGTCGACCTTCTGGCCGAGCCGGGTCTGCGCCTCCAGATGGGCGACCGTCTGACGGTTGTGGGAGCCCTTGACGATATCGACCGTCTGGCCCACCGCCTGGGCAACTCGCTCAAGCGCCTCAACCAGCCCAACATCATCACCATCTTCGTGGGCATTATGCTCGGCATTATTCTCGGTTCGATCAATGTTGGGTTCGGCATGAAGCTCGGCCTGGCCGGAGGCCCGCTGATCGTCGCCATCCTGCTGAGCCGCTTCGGCTACAAGCTCAAGCTCGTGACCTACACCTCAACCTCAGCCTCCCTGCTGATGCGCGAGCTCGGCATCTGCCTGTTTCTTGCCTCGGTGGGCATATCGTCGGGCGCCGGATTCGCCCAGACGGTGTTTAATCTCACCGGCATGTGGTGGGTGATCTGGGGTTTCATCATCACCTTCCTGCCGCTGGTGATTGTCGGCGCCATAGCCCGTGGGGTCTACAAGATCAACTACCTCACCATCATGGGTCTCTTTTCAGGCGGCTACACTGATCCGCCGGCGCTGGCTTACGCCAACGGAAGCACCGGCAGCGACTCGCCCGCCGTGGCCTATTCAACCGTTTATCCTCTGACGATGTTCCTGCGCGTGGTGGCAGCGCAGGCCCTCATTCTCTGCTTCTACGCAAGCTGATCGGGCACGGCGGCCGAGCCTCTTCATCCAAACTTTCACCCGCGCTCAGGTGTTTCACATTATAATTAAGGTGTGGAACCAAAATATTTTTGTAGCTTTGCACCCTGAAAAAGCAAACTTAACCCCGTTATGGTGAAAAATCTTGTAATAGTGGAGTCGCCTGCCAAGGCTAAGACAATCGAAAAGTTCCTCGGTAAAGACTATAAAGTCATGTCGAGCTACGGCCACATCCGCGACCTGCGCAAGAAAGATCTCAGCATTGACAAGGAGAAGAATTTCGAGCCTGTCTACGAGATTCCTGAAGATAAAAAAACTCTTGTACGCGATCTCAAGCGCGCAGCCAAGGAGGCCGAGATGGTGTGGCTCGCATCTGATGAGGACCGCGAGGGAGAAGCGATTGCATGGCACCTGTTTGAGGTGCTGGGGCTTGATCCTCAGAAAACACGCCGCATTGTGTTTCACGAAATCACCAAGGATGCGATTCTGAACGCTATCGCCAATCCACGCACCATCGACCTTCACCGTGTCGATGCCCAGCAGGCGCGCCGTGTGCTCGACCGTCTTGTGGGCTTCGAGCTGAGCCCCGTGCTGTGGAAGAAAATCAAGCCGGCGCTGTCGGCCGGGCGCGTGCAGTCGGTTGCCGTGCGTCTGATCTGCGAGCGCGAAGCCGAAATCAAGGCCTTTCACAGCGAGGTGTTCTACCGCGTGACAGCACGCTTCTATGCGCCCGACGGACGCCTTGTGCGTGCCGAGCTGTCGAAACGTCTGCCCGACAAGGAGACAGCCCGCGAATTTCTCAACGACTGCCGCGATGCCATATTCACCGTCGGCGATGTGCAGGTGCGCCCCGTCAGGAAAGCGCCCGCGCCCCCGTTCACCACATCGACCCTCCAACAGGAGGCTTCGAGGCGCCTGGGATTCACCGTGTCGCAGACCATGATGGTTGCTCAGCGGCTCTACGAAGCGGGTCACATCACCTACATGCGAACCGACTCGCTCAATCTCTCCTCGCTTGCAATCGCCGCAATCTCGGCCGAAGTCACCGAGAAGCTCGGCAAGGAATATCTCCACATCCGCAAGTATCACACCAGTTCAAAGGGTGCCCAGGAAGCTCACGAAGCAATCCGCCCCACATATATCGACCGACGCACCATCGAAGGCACCGCTCAGGAAAAGCGGCTCTATTCGCTGATCTGGAAACGCGCCGTTGCCTCACAGATGGCCGATGCCGTGATCGAGAAAACAACTGTTGAAATCAAACCCTCAACCCGCCCCGAACACTTCAACGCGCAGGGCGAAGTTGTGAAATTCGACGGTTTCTTGCGCGTTTATCTGGCCGACAACGGTCAGGACGAGGAAAACGATCCCGCTGCCGACACCCTGCTCCCGCCGATGGCCGACGGCGATATCGTGAAACCTTCCGAGATCACTGCCGCGATGCGCTTCACCCAGCAGCCTCCGCGCTACACCGAGGCCACACTCGTGCGTAAGCTTGAGGAACTCGGCATTGGCCGCCCGTCGACCTATGCGCCGACAATCTCCACCATCCAGCAGCGCGAGTATGTTGAAAAAGGGGAGAAACCGGGCGAGAAGCGTAACTACGACGTTATGGTGCTCACCGACGGCAAGATCACCGACCATGTGCTGACAGAGCAGTATGGCGCCGAGAAAGGGAAGCTCATTCCCACCGATACGGGTGTGATTGTCAACGAGTTTCTCACCGCCAACTTCCCCGATATCCTCGACTACGACTTTACCGCGCAGATGGAGGAGAAGTTTGACGATATCGCCGAAGGAAAGATGACGTGGAACGACGAGATCGGCCGCTTCTACGGGGTGTTTCACCCTCAGGTTGAAACGGCGTCGCAAGCCCGGCTGGAACACAAGGTTGGCGAGCGCATGCTCGGCACCGATCCGGCCACCGGCGAGCCTGTATCGGTGAAGATCGGCCGGTTCGGACCCGTGGTTCAGATCGGCGATTCCACAGCCGAGGCCAAGCCCCGCTTTGCATCGCTGCGCCGCGATCAGTCGCTTTTCGACATCACCCTCGAGGAGGCTCTGAAACTCTTTGAGCTGCCGCGCACCCTGGGAGAATATGAGGGCAAGGAGGTGAAAGCCGCCGTAGGCAGGTTCGGTCCTTACATTGCCCATGCCTCGAAATTCGTGTCGATCCCCAAAGAGATGTCGCCGATGACGATAACTCTCGACGAGGCTGTGGCGCTGATAGAGGCCAAACGTCAGGCCGACGCGCAGAAGGTGGTGAAAAAGTTTGAGGAAGATCCCGACCTCGAGATTCTCAACGGCCGCTACGGCGTCTATATCTCATACAAAAAGGGTAACTACAAGATTCCCAAAACAGTTGAACATCCCGAGGAGCTCACTCTCGAAGAGTGCCGCCAGATAATTGACAATCAGCCTGCTCCCAAGCCGCGCCGCGCCGCCCGCACCTCGCGCTCAAAGAAATAATCCTAACCCTCTCCCCCTCCTTATGAAACGACTCAATCACAAACCCGGCTCGCGCACTGAGGTCCACACCCCTGACGTGATCGAAACCTACACCGCCGAGGCCGGCAGCCCCGATACACTGCTTGCTTTCCTTGCCCAGGCAATGCCTCAGCGCAAACGCACCACCCTTAAGGAACTGCTGCGCCACTCGCAGGTTGCCGTCAACGGCGAGCCCGTGACGGGTGCGCTAACGGCTGTGAACGAAGGCGACCAGGTTAAGGTGAATCTGGTGAGACCGTTCATAAAGTTCTACAACCGCCGCATGAAACTCGTGTATGAGGACAACGATGTGATTGTGATCAACAAGGGTTACGGACTGCTCTCGATGGGTACCGACAAGATCAAGGACGGGACTGCCTACTCCATTCTGCGCGACTACATAAAATGGAGCGATCCGCGCAACAAGATCTTCATTGTCCATCGCCTTGACCGCGACACATCGGGCCTGATGATGTTCGCCAAGAACGAGGAGGCGAAGGAGGCCATGCAACGCAACTGGAACAACATGGTTCTGAACCGCACCTACGTGTGTGTGGTTGAAGGTGTGATAGAGGAAGATAGCGGCATCATGCGCAGTTATCTCACCGAAAACTCCCGGCATGAGGTTTACTCCACTCCGGAGCCCGAGAGCACCGAGAGCAAGCTTGCCGTAACGCGCTGGAAAGTACTTGCCCGCGGAAAAGGACGCACTCTTGTGGAGGTTGAACTCGACACCGGCCGAAAGAATCAGATAAGGGTCCACATGAAAGAGATGGGTCATCCCATTGTGGGCGACCGCCGCTATGGCGCGGGCCCGAGCCCTATTCACCGTCTGGCGCTTCACGCATCGACCCTGAAGTTTGTCCATCCGGTTACGCGCCGGGTGATGGACTTCGCCACCCCGGTTCCCTCCTCGTTCCGATCGCTGGTGTGAGCCGTCGGTCAGGCTTTCCGCGATTTCCTGACGGCGATCGTGAGAAGCCCTGTGGCTATACCCACGCAGGCCACAATCGCCATCACGCACAGCAGGTCGACCGGATCGAGCCTGACAGGGTAAACCGTGATCGACATCTGCGACGCATCGCCCCCAAGCTTGATGAACCCGCCCCACTGCTGGGCAAGCACCAGCGCCGAGCCGAGTACAATTCCGGCCAGTCCGCCGAACAGACTTATCAGCCATCCCTGGATCACAAAAATGCGGTTGATTGTGCGCCGTGTCGCGCCCATTGTGCTCAAAACGGCTATCGACGGCTCTTTCTCAATGATCAGCAGCGAGAGGGTGGAAATGATGTTGAACGAAGCAATCACAAGGATAAACACAAGCATCAGGAACGAGATCCATTTCTCGATCCTGATCACCTTGAACGAATGTTCCTGCTGCTGCATGCGGTCGAGCATCACCAGCTCAGGCCCGACGGAGCTGACAGCCCGGCGCATCTGCTCAACCGTCACACCTGCAGCCGGATAGAGCATGAGCTGCGAAGCCTCGCAATCAGCATAGTCGAGCATTGACCGCAGACGGTCGAGGGGAACGATTATGCGGTCGCCGTCGTGAACCTGCTGCTCAGTGCGGTAGACTGCCGACACGGTCAGCGTGTCGCTCCGGAAGGCTGTGAGCGGATTAGCCGGATTATAACGGCCTATACGGCGGGGCACAAACACCATCAGCGGTTGCTCCGGATCGGGCCGCGCACCGAGTTTCACAGCCGGGCCGACAGCCATTGTAGCGAACTCGCCGGAGGGATCGGAAGTAAGGTCTTCCCCGTCGATCACCACCTTCCCGACATCGACAGTGCCGGCCCAGCGACGCGTCACTCCCACAAGGGTCACCGCCAGCTGACGGTCGGCATACATGGCAAATCCTTGCTCAATAACCATCGGAACCGCCGTCTGCACCTCAGGCAGCCGTTCGAGGCGCTCGCAGAGCGAATCGGCGTTCATAATCACCTTGCCTTCGGCCGGGCGCACTGACAGCGGGGGATCGAGCTGCGACATCCGCTCGGCAGCGAGATCAGAGAAACCGTTGAACACCGACATCACCGCCACCATGGCCATCGAAGCTACGGCCACACCGCAAAGCGCCACCATCGAGATGATGTTGACGGCATTATGACGCTTGCGCGCTATCAGATAACGCCACGCTATGCGGAACGAGAGCATCGGGTGTCAGTCAGGCTGTTGATTGACAAGATGCCTCTCCCCGCCTCTCTCAGTCCTTTTCAGGCTCGGCAGGGGGAAGCTCGGGCTTGTCGTCTTTAAGAAGGTTATCGATTTTCTCGATATAGTCGAGCGAATCGTCGAGATAAAATGCGAGTTCGGGGGTTTTGCGCAGCTGGTAGCGCACCTTCTGCGCCAGCTCATAGCGGATGGTCTTGGCGCTCCGGTTGATGCTCTCGATCATCTCCTGAGCCTTACCTGAAGGGAACACCGACAGATAGGCACGGGCTATGCTGAGATCGGGCGACACACGCACTGCGCTGACCGACACCAGAGTGCCATGGGTTTTGGCGGTTTGCTGACGGAATATTTCGCTGAGTTCCTTCTGGATCAGACGTGCTATTTTTGCTTGACGGGTTGATTCCATAATTCTTTACAGTTAATTGTTTCTGTCATTATAACGCCACACACGGCAGTTTGGGTCACGAAACCGCAGCGATTAGTCGCGGCTGTTGCCGAAGAAACGGAGCAGGTAGAGGAACAGGTTGATAAAATCGAGGTAGAGGTTGAGCGCGCCGATAGTGGCGAGGCGCCCAACTTCAGAGGCCGGAGTCTGCTCGGCCATTCTCTTGATTGTCTGTGTGTCCCATGCGGTGAGTCCAACAAAAATCAGCACTCCGGCGCCTGAGATAATCCATTCGAGGGTTGAGCTGTGGAGGAAGATGTTGACTATGCTCACCAGAATCAGTCCGATAAGGGCCATGAAAAGCATCGAACCCCAGCGGGTAAGGTCTTTATCGGTAAAGTAGCCGTAGATACTCATTGCGCCGAAGGTTCCGGCGGTGATGAAGAATGTCTTGGCGATAGATGTGCCGGTGTAGACAACGAAGATCGGCGCGAGGGCGGCTCCGTTGACAGCGGCGAAGATGTAGAACAGCAGCGATGCCAGCGGCGAGCTCATCTTGTTGATGGCCGAGCTGATGGCGATAACAAGAATGATCTCGACGATGAACAGGGCCCAGATCGACCATGAATGGGTGCCCAGCAGCTGCCAGTAGGCCTGGCTGCCTGCGCAGAACATCGACACGAAGGCTGTGACGAGCAAGCCGAGGGTCATTTTGAAATAAACGCGCTTCATGGCGTTAGAAGCTATGGCTACGGTTTGTGACGCGCTGTTGTCGACACCGTTTCGGAAGCCGTAGCTATTGGGATCGAATGCGGGAGGATTCATAATGTTGATATTGTTTGATTTGTTGAGGAAATTCTAATTGACGATATGTGTTACATGCGCTCAGGCACACGGATGCCCAGCAGGGACATGGCGCGCTCAACAACGTCGGCCGTGGTGCGCGACAGGGTGAGGCGCAGCGACCGGCGTGCGGGATCGGTTTCGCCCAACACCGAGCAATCGTGATAGAACTGATTGTAGAGTTTCACCAGATCGTAGGCATAGTTGGCTATGAGCGCGGGGCTATAGCTGCGTCCGGCTTCGGCCACAACGGCGGGGAAGTCGACCAGTGCCTGAATCAGGGCAATCTCGCGCTCGCAGGGCTCCACGGCACTGTAATCGGTGATTTCGATTCCCTGCTCGGCGGACTTGCGCAGAAGCGAGCGGATGCGGGCGTAGGTATATTGGATGAAGGGACCGGTGTTGCCGTTGAAGTCGATCGATTCCTTGGGATTGAAGGTCATGTTCTTGCGCGGATCAACCTTGAGCAGGAAATATTTGAGGGCCCCCATGCCGACAATCTCTGAGATCTCGGCTTTCTCGGCGTCGGTGAGATCGTCGAGCTTGCCCATCTCCTCAGAGACGGTGCGGGCGGTGTCGACCATCTCGGCCATCAGGTCGTCGGCATCGACAACCGTGCCCTCGCGGCTCTTCATCTTACCCTCGGGAAGTTCCACCATGCCATAGCTGAAGTGAACCAGATCCTTGCCCCACTTGAAGCCAAGGCGGTCGAGCAGCAGCGAGAGCACCTGGAAATGATAGTTCTGCTCGTTACCGACAACGTAGATCATCTTGTCGATCGGATAATCCTGATAGCGGAGCTTGGCTGTGCCGATATCCT
>CAZKXM010000061.1:0-11853 GCA_964556785.1 uncultured Bacteroides sp.
GCCGTAGTCAAAACAGAGTGAGTCCCATGCCGGATGCTCGCGACGCGAGTCGCCATAGAAATACTGTGCCGGATCGCCGGCCAGCATTCCGAGTCCCTCCATCTCATTCTTGACGGCATGGCTGTGGACTATATCCATTATCACGGCAATCCCCAGCCCGTGAGCTTCATCGATAAGCGCCTTGAGGTCTTCGGGAGTGCCGAAACGGCTTGATGCCGCGAAGAAATTCGACACATGATAGCCGAACGATCCATAATAAGGATGTTCCTGGATGGCCATGATCTGTATGGCATTATAGCCGTCGGCAGCAATGCGCGGAAGCACCGTCTGCCGGAACTCATCATAGGTCCCCACTCCCTCGCGCTCCTGAGCCATGCCGATGTGGCATTCATAGATCAGCAGCGGGCGTGTGTCGGGCTCAAACTTCTTTACTTTCCACTCATACGGCGCCGGATCCCACACCTGAGCCGAAAAAAGCTTGGTGTTATCGTCCTGAACCACCCTTGTGGCATAAGCCGGAATTCGCTCGCCTGAACCGCCCGGCCATTCCACTAACATTTTGTAGAACTCACCATGGTGCAGAGCGTCAGGCGGAAGCTGCAGCTCCCACACGCCGTCAGTGCCGTCGAGCTTTTTCAGCGCAAAGCGCTCGTCTTTGCGCCAGTCCGAGAAATCGCCCGTCAGAGTAATGGCGGTGGCATTGGGAGCCCACTCGCGGAACACCCAGCCTTTTCCGTCGGGAAGCCGGTGAAGCCCGAAGTAACGGTGAGCGTTGGCAAAGTCGTCGAGCGAGCCCGCATTCTGCGTCAGGTCCTTCTCCTTATCGATCGCGTCCTTGTGGCGTCCCTCTATTGCCGGAGCAAATGGCTTGAGCCACGGATCGTTCTTTATAAGCTTGAGTTCCATGAATTTCGGTTATTATTGAGGGTGGAGAAATGTTACAAACTTAGCAAATTATTTTCACAAATTGGAGTAAGGCACCGAAAAAGTGTCGCCCCGGCGAATGTCGCCAGTCTGCACACCGAGGTTGAGCCAGCGGTAGCGTTGAGCCGATGTGCCGTGATTGAACGTTTCGGGCACGGCATAGCCCCGCGCCGACTTCTGGAGATAGTCGTCGCCGATTTTTTTCGCTGCATCGAGAGCCTCTTCGAGATCACCCGGCTCCAGCGAGCCAAACATCCGGTTGTCGTGGTGGGCCCACACTCCTGCAAGGAAATCGGCCTGCAGCTCCAGGCGCACGCTCATCCTGTTTGCCTCGGTCTGACTCATGCGCGCCATCTGCGAATGGGCCTCGTCGAGCGTGCCCAAAAGATACTGCACATGGTGGCCCACCTCATGGGCTATCACATAGGCGTAGGCAAAGTCGCCGTCGGCCCCGAGAGTCTGCCTCATCTGCGAGAAGAAGCTCAGATCGATGTAGAGGGCGCGGTCGGCCGAGCAATAGAACGGTCCCATCGACGCCTGCGCGGTGCCGCAGCCGCTGGTTGTTGTTCCGGAATAGAGCACCATGCGCGGCGGCTCATATTCGAGCCCCAACCTGCGGAACTGTTCGGTCCACACATCCTCGGTTCCGGCAAGAATCTGCTTCGAAAAATCTGCCAGCTCCTGCTCTCGTGGCGAGGGGGTGTAAGCTTCCTGAACCGGCGATGCCGACGGCAGATTATCCGTAACCCCGTTCAACACCTGCATAGGGTCGCCACCCATAAGCCATGTGATCAGCGCTATCACAACAGCGGCGCCTATGCCGCCACCGATCTTGAACCCGCGGCCACCCTGGCCGCGCCTGTCGTCAACATTGTTGCTGAACCTTCGTCCGTCGAGTTTCATATTGAGTCAGTAAATTCAGTAAATAATGTCAAGTGGATTGCCACAGTCACAAAAATAACAAAAACTCTTGCATCAAAGTTAATTTTGCCCTAACTTTGCCGAACAAAAGCCCGGATGGCGGAATCGGTAGACGCGACGGTCTCAAACACCGTTGGAGCAATCCATCCCGGTTCGAGCCCGGGTCCGGGTACACAGTCGCAGCCCCCTTCACGCCTTGATGTGAAGGGGGCTGTCGGATCTCAGGCGGGAGCTAATGTGAACGTTTGGAGCGGTCGGTTAGGGGGTTACGCTAGGCTTAGCTAAACCGCAGATTTGGCAGATTAAAAAATGTTTTGTAATTTTGCGGCACCATTTCCAACGAGGGAGTGCCGCAGAGGCGGTCTCCGTGGCCGAAAATCGGCCGGGCACGGGAGCGGCGGTGTGATGCGATATTCCCCGTCGTTACCCCTGTCAGAAGTTTCAACAATATTTACATCTTTATGAAGAAAACAATGTGGTTCATTGCGCTCTTCGCAGTTGTGGTGATCAACCTGTCGGCCCACACAGACAGGGCATTCGAAGCCGCTGAAGGCTTCTCGGCCCCGCAGTTTCAACTTACACACTATGGCGATTCCACCGCCATATCGCTCGCCGACATGAAAGGCCGGTTCACGCTGGTTAACTTCTGGAGCTCCGAGGAGCCTCAGTCAAGAATCGCGGCCAACGAGTATAACTCGTTTGCAAAGACGGCCAACCCGCAACAGTTCAGCCTTATCGGTGTCAATCTCGACGCTACCGCCGCCCTCTTTCGTGAGACAGTGAAGCGCGATCGGCTGAATGAAGCAACGCAATACCGTGTCGCCGGCCCTGAGGCCGGGCGTCTTGCCGACGCCTACAACCTGCGCCACGGCTTACGCTCCTTTCTGGTTGACCCGGCAGGAAAAATCATAGCCGTCAACCCCTCTCGAGCAACGCTCCATGCGATTTTGAATCGCTGATCCCTCATAACCCCTGACATCCTGAAAATCAGTCGGATGTCAGGGCTTTAATTTTTATTAACAAAAAGTTTTTGCCCGATTATTTTGCAGGTTTTACAGAAACCCCTACCTTTGCAATGCAATCAAGAGAGATTGTTACTTATAAAGATGGCGATTTAGTGTAGTGGCCTAGCACGCCACCCTCTCACGGTGGAGACCAGGGTTCGATTCCCTGATTCGCTACTCACCATCTATCGACAGCAAGGTGTCCAATTTCGGACACCTTGCTTTTTTTATTCCGTTTGGGCTACATGCCATTCCTTCCTGGCTCCATATTGCAATTCCACCCGTGCTTTATAGCGCCGCACAGGCAACCTTTATCGAAAGCAAGGCGTTTTATTGAAAAAACAATCTCATTCATCATGGAAACAAACGCTCTGATCAGCGACAATGTCGCTTACAATAATATCCTTACCCGCACCAGCGTGAGGCGCTTCGCTGACCGCCCCGTGAGCCCCGAACTTCAGGAAGCTATTCTGCGCGCTGCCATGTCGGCACCCTCGGGTGTGAACCGTCAGCCGTGGGAGTTCGTGGTTATCGACAATCCCGAACTTCTGAAGGCGCTTGCCGATGCGCTCCCCTATGCCAAAATGGCCGCTAAAGCGCCTATGGCCATAATGGTGTGCGGAAACCGCGACCGATTCCTTGAGGGCGACGACTCCACGCTCTGGATTCAGGACCTCGCGGCTGCTTCCGAAAACATTCTGCTGGCGGCTCACACCCTCGGCCTCGGAGGTGTGTGGACCTGCCTCTACCCCCATGCCGACCGCATGGAGGCCGCTGCGTCGATTCTCGGCACCGGCAAAAATTTGGTGCCGTTCAACCTTATACCCGTCGGCTATCCGGCAACCGACCAGAAACCAATGGATAAATGGCATCCCGAGAGGGTGCACCGCAACCTGGAAAAGGGTTGAATTCCATGCGGCGACTCAAGTTAGAAGAAAAAATCACTCTCACCGGGTCACTTTTGCTAATTTTTTGCTAATTTTGTAGCGCAATCCGGGAGAAATCGGTTTGCGCAAAAGGCATTTAGCTTTGTTCTTTGTCTTAAAATCGCCAATTTTCAGACTGTCGAAGAACGATGGCAAGAGTGTCCCTTTTTGCTGTTCTCGTTTATGTCATCTGCGCCGATATTGTGCAGTCGCCATATTCGATATCGGCGTGGGGTGATTATTTTCTTCCGTCCTTTCGACACGCGTGTTTGGCGATACGTAAGACAAGAGGACTTAAGCGACAATCAAGCTCCGCGCCTTTTGTATTTTCAGAGATCATTTCTTTCGCCTCACTTTGGCAGAGCTTACAGGGCATTTCAACTGAAACGTTGCGCCTAATAAGCTCAGCAGTCCACGTTTCTTTATTTCCTATTTTAATAATGGTCGAAGGGCTGTAAGACCACAAAAACTCTATTATTATGGAGACATTGAAACATCTCTCATTCACCAAACTCATCATGTTTTTTGCTCTGTTAGGAGTCACGGCAACCTTTTATTCGTGTAAGGATTCAGACGATGATGAACCGGGACAAAATGAATTAGTCGGCACATGGTATTACTATGACGACGAAGACGACGAACTCGACTATGACGACTATTTCGAGTTCAAGAGCAATGGAAAAATGATCTATAGTGGTGACGAAACCGGCACTTACAAGTATGACTCAAAATCAAGCATTCTGACACTTAAATATGAGTACGGTCTCACTGAGAGACTTGAGGTTGAGTTTATTAGCAAAAACCTTATAGAAATCGAAGATTTCGGCATGTATAAACGGAGATAAGATTTACAAATCATAAAAGGAGGGTGTGAGAATTTTTTGAAAAACAATCACACCCTCCTCGTTTTTTTGGTTGCGGCCGGCAAACTTGGAAGCACATGGTGCATGCCGATTGCAAACAATCAGCTACCTTTGCAGTGTGATCTCCATCGCCACCCGACAGGATAACCGAAGATCACTCTCTACACTATGGAAGAAATCAGAATCGACATAGCCCACCCCACGCCCGAGGAAAACGAGCTGGCAATATCGCAGGCGCAGGCCCTGTTCAGGTTCAACCACACCATGCCCCACACGCCCGAATACACCGAGCAGATGACGCAGCTGTTCGGCCACATAGGCGAAGGGAGTCTTGTGGTGACCCCGCTGAGCGGCGTGCGCTTCAATTGCGTCAACATCGGTAAAAACGTGATAATCAACTGTGGCTGTCTGATGATGTCGGCCGGCGGCATAACGATTGAAGACAATGTTATGATCGCCGCCAACACCCAGCTGCTCACCAACAATCACGATCTCGACCATCGCGAAATCATAACCTGCAAACCGGTGAGGATTTGCCGCGGCACATGGATCGGCGCCGGAGCAACGATTCTTCCCGGAGTGACGGTAGGCGAAAATGCCGTTGTAGGCGCCGGAAGCGTGGTGACGAAGGATGTAGAGCCAAACACCATGGTGGCAGGCAATCCGGCCCGGGTGATAAGGAGGCTCTGAAGCTGATTCCTATTCCGGACTGCCGACAAGGCGGCTGAACAACTCGGCGAATTTCTCGCTGAGCCGTTCCTCGGCCTCCATGCGCGATGCATCGGCAGGCAGGATCAGGATTCCCGCACGCGAAGCCGATGTCTGGATCACGGCGCTTTTCACGGCCGCCATCCATCGGTAACGCTCCTCGACAGGCAGATCGCTCACCGGCACATCAGTGCGCTCAAACACCCCCAGCTGCACACGCAGCCGGCCGAGATCGGCCCCCGGAGCGAGATGCGCCAGCCTGCTGCTGTCGACATTGAGGCCACATCTCATCCATCGCAACCGCTTGCACATCATCAGCAATCCGACATTGACAAACTCCTCGCGCTCAATATCGGGCACATATCGCAGCGTGCAATATTCGTAAACCTCCCTGCGGGTATCCTTATCAGCCGTCATAACAAAAGCTCCCGTTGTTTAACAGCCTCATCGGTGAAGGTGTGGCTCGCCGCGAGCCGGCGTGTCAGAAAATCCCTGTAAGCCTCGCGACGCTCACCGGCGGTCATGCCGCTCCCCTCCTCTGTCAGCCATTCCTGCGGAATCAGGTCGACTATCTTGCCAAGGGTGCGCGGCGTGATTGCCTGGCGCATAAGCGAGTCGGCCTCGCGCAGCCGTGATGCCGCGGGCAGCAGGGCGTGGTTCTTAATAAAGGGGAACGGATCGGCAGCCGCCTGCGCCGGATCTTTCCATGAATGATGGAAATAGAGCGAGGCCCCGTGATCAATCAGCCACAGTTCGTTGTGCCAGATCATCATGTTGGGGTTCAGCCGAGTGCGGTCGACATTCGTCAGGAAAGCATCGAGCCACACTATTTTCGACGCCGTCAGCGGGTCAACCTGATTGACGGCCGGATCAAATGTAGCCGCTCCGTCAAGAAAATGCAGCCCCAGATTGAGACCCACCGATTTCTTGAGCAGATCCTGCACCTCCTCGTCGGGTTCGGTTATGCCGAACACCGGATCAAGGTTAAGGAGCACCGGCTCGGGAGTCCTGAACTTGAAAGCTTTTGCCACAAGAGTGCCCACAAGCTCGGCCACGAGAGCCTTCTTGCCATGACCGGCACCGCGCATCTTCACAACGTAGCGGAAGCCGTCGGCAGCCTCGCCAAGCAGCGGAAGCGAGCCCCCCTCGCGGAGGGGCAGGATGTAGCGAGTCAGTTCTTCTTCCCTGAGTTCCATAATTGCAAATTTAGTGTTTTACACAGTTAATAACAACTATCCCGGCCTTAAATCAGGCAGGGGTTATTAACATTGCGGGCGAGTTATAAACATTTAACGCTATTTACATCTTTAACAGCGCACCGGTTTCAACATAAATCGATTACTTTGCAGTCACAATCATCCTCAACGTATGGGTAAAGTTATCGCAATCGCCAATCAGAAGGGGGGTGTGGGCAAAACCACAACCACCATCAACCTTGGCGCCACCCTCGCCGACGAGGGGAAAAAGGTGCTGATCATCGATGCCGATCCGCAGGCCAACGCCACCTCGGGCTACGGAATCGATCCCCGCACAATGACTTCGAGCATCTACGAATGTCTGGTGGACGACTATCCTCTCGACGGATCGCAGGTGAAGACCTGTGTCGAAGGGCTCGACCTTGTGGGCTCGCGCATTGATCTGGCCGGAGCCGAGATTGAGCTCGTCGGTAAGCCTGACCGCGAGCGAATTCTGCTCCACGTGATCGAGAGCGTCAGAAACGCTTACGATTTCATCCTCATTGACTGCTCGCCCTCGTTAGGCCTCATCACCGTCAATGCCCTCACGGCAGCCGACTCGGTGATCATCCCCGTGCAGGCTGAATACTTCGCGCTCGAAGGAATCACGAAGCTCCTCAACACAATCCGTATCATCAAGTCGAAACTCAACCCGGCGCTCGACATCGAAGGCTTCCTGCTGACAATGTATGACGCCCGCCTGCGTCTGGCCAACCAGATCTACGACGAGCTGAAGGGCCACTTCGGCGACATGGTGTTTGACACCGTGATTCCGCGCAACATCCGCCTGAGCGAGGCCCCGAGCCACGGCCTGCCGGCCCTGCTCTACGCCCCTGAGAGCCGCGGTGCGACAAGCCACGTAGCCCTTGCCCGCGAACTGATCTCACGTCAACGTCACTTCTCCAAAAACTGATCATGGCACTCAAACGCAACGCCCTCGGGCGAGGACTCGACTCGCTCATCTCAATGGACGACACCCCCGCACGCGGCACTTCAGCAATCAACGAGGTGCCGGTTGACAGAATCACTCCAAACCCCGACCAGCCTCGTCGCACATTCGACCCCGAAGCTCTTGAGGAACTGGCTGCGTCGATTCGCGAGCTGGGCATTATCCAGCCCCTGTCGCTGCGCAAGACCGGCGCCGACACCTATCAGATCATTGCCGGCGAACGCCGCTACCGCGCCGCGCAGCTTGCCGGCCTGAGGTCTGTGCCGGCCTATATCCGCACCGCCAACGACACCGAGCTAACCGAGATGGCTCTGATCGAAAACATCCAGCGCGAAGACCTCAATGCCATCGAGATAGCACTCACATTCCGCAAGCTCATCGATCAGTATGAGCTCACACAAGAACGCCTCAGCGAGCGCATCGGCAAGAAGCGGGCCACCATCGCCAACTTCCTGCGGCTGCTGCGCCTCCCTGCCGAGGTTCAGCTGGGACTGCGCGACAAGCGCATCGACATGGGCCATGCGCGTGCGCTCCTCGCCGTCGACAATCCCACCGAGCAGTTGCGTCTCTACAACGAGATTATTGCCAAAGGCCTGTCCGTGCGCAAAGTCGAGGAAATGGCGCGCCTTGTCAACGAAGGAAAAGGACAGCCCGAAAAGAAGGGCGGATCAGGGTCGGGAAACACCGACAAAAGGTTTGCTAACAAAGATTTTGATATTTTAAGAGATCACCTTTCGCGTCGCTTCAACACCCCTGTCAAGTTCAGTTGCGACGCTTCAGGAAAGGGTAAAATCACATTCAGCTTCAGTTCGGAAGCTGAACTTGAAAGATTAATTGCTATATTTGATGCAGTTAATCGTACGGAGGGATAAACGGCTCTCCTCCGCAGGCTCGTTTTTCGCATTCAACCGCGTGAGAATGAGCACAATGTGCAATGGAAAGTAAAGAGCAGGATATTGCTTCGCGCCGTTGCAGGCGTTTGAGAATCTGGTTTGTCGGCGTAATCGTCATTGCGCTGGCATGTCCTTTTAACGTTTTTTCAAACAATCCTGTCAAGCCCTACCGGCCTGAACGCCGCACCACCTCTCCCGTAACAGCCCAGTGGCCCGACACAATCAATGTTGAGGGCACCGAAACATGGCTCCCTGAGCCGTCATACGTTGTCGGCGAGCAACTCGTCGCCACGCCCGACTCTGTCGTGCTGACTCCGGTCGACTCGGTTGCCGTGATGCCCGCCGCAATGAGCCGCGTGTTCAACCCCGACCCCACCCGCGCGGTGTGGCTCTCGGCGCTCTTCCCGGGTTTGGGACAGCTCTACAACCGCCGCTTCTGGAAACTGCCGATCGTTGTCGGCGCATTCATGGGTCTGGGCTATGCAACTTCGTGGAACAACGGAATGCTCCGCGACTACTCACGCGCCTATGCCGACATTATGGACACCGACCCGTCGACAAAAAGCTACATGGACTTCTTCCCGTCAACAACCAAGGAGGAAGATCTGAACCGCACATGGCTCACCAACGTGCTCAAATCGCGCAAGGATTATTTCAGGCGTAACCGCGACCTGTGTATAATCTGCATTGTCGGAGTCTATCTGCTGGCTATGGTCGACGCGTATGTCGACGCCTCGCTGGCTCACTTCGACATCACCCCCGACCTCTCAATGGATGTAGCCCCGGCGCTGATCCAGGACACCCGCTCGTCGCTACCGGCCGTCGGTATGCAGTGGGCGTTCAACTTCTAATCCCCCTCCCCTCCTCAAAAAAACAGAAACCACCAATCATCATCTCCTTAAATATATAAATGAAAAAAGCGCTCTCAGCAATAGCCATAGCCTTGATCACGGCCCTGACGTCGGCAGCGGCGCCATCGATCCTCGACATCAAGCATTCGATAACCGACAACAATATCGTGCCTCCCGAGAGTTTCGAGACCAAAACCCGCGAGCTTGAGGAAAATTTCTATCTGCAGAACTTTGTCGTGACCGACGACCAGGACCGCTCCGAGCGTCTCGGCACAGCCGCCGACTATGAGAAACGCCTGGCCGCCATGCCTACGGAGATCGAGATGCCTTACAACTCTATTGTGGGCAAATACATCGACATGTATCTCGGCAAACGTCGCGACCTTGTGGCCCGCATGCTGGCGCTTCACGGCTATTACGGCAATATTTTCATCGAGGAGCTTCTGAAGGTAGGGGTGCCCACCGAGCTGCAGTATCTTCCCGTGATCGAGAGCGCCATCAACCCCAATGCCGTTAGCCGTGCCGGCGCAACCGGCCTCTGGCAGTTCATGCCCGCAACGGCCAAAGGTCTCGGCATGGAGGTGAACTCGCTTGTCGACGAACGCCGCGATCCGCGCGAATCGTCGCGCAACGCCGCCCGCTATCTCAAGCAGCTCTACGACATTTACGGCGACTGGTCGCTCGCAATCGCGTCCTACAACTGCGGCCCCGGCACAGTCAACAAAGCGCTGCGCCGCGCCGGAGGGGGCAAAAAAGATTTCTGGGAAATCTACAATTATCTCCCCACAGAAACACGCGGCTACGTGCCCGCATTCATCGCCGCTAACTATGTAATGACCTATCACGACAAGCACAACATCGCTCCCACGGTGGTGCGCCGTCAGCTTGTCACCGACACTGTCCATGTCAACAACCGCGTTCATTTCCAGCAGATTGCCGATGTGCTCAACATCCCCATCGAGGAGATCAGAATGCTCAATCCCCAGTACCGTCAGGATGTTATCCCCGGCAACTATCACCCTTATCCGCTGACACTGCCCAAGCAGCAGGTGCTCAGCTACCTTATGAGCGAAGATGCGATCCTTGCCCACGACGCGGCCCTCTACGCACGTCGCACCACGGTTGAGCCCGGAGCAACAGACGCCGACGGAAACACACTGGTCGACGAAAACGGCGAGACAAACCTTTCGGCAACAGAGCGCCTGTCGGCCAACGCGTCAGAGAATGTCACCGTCGCCATGGCCGAGACCAACGCCGAGGTGGTTCAGCTAACCCACACAGTGGGCCGCGGCGAAAACATCAAGGACATTGCTAAGCATTACGGCGTGAGCGCCACCGACATCAAGCGCTGGAACAAACTTCGCCGCGGCAAGGTTAAGGAGGGCGACCGCCTGATAATCGAGCAGCGCGCGTCGGTCAACCCCGATCAGGTGCGCACCGTAGCTCAAGCTGTTCCCGCTCCGCCGGCACGCGTTGACCGCCCGCGCAGCAGCGATGTTCCCGCACCGCCTGCAAAGGCCGACAAGCCCCGTCAGGAGGTGCCGCGTCCCGCTTCCAAGGCCGGAAATTCGGCCTCTGCCGACACCAAGAGCAACCGTCCGTCGGCCTCAAAAGCCACAGGCAGCGGATCGAAGAACAGCAGTGCACGCAAAACCACCCCTCCGAAGCCCAAGAACTATACCGTCAAGAGCGGCGACAACCTTGAGCGCATTGCCCGCGCCAACGGCACGACCGTGGCCGAGCTTCAGCGCATCAACGGCATGAAGAAGGGCGACACCAAGATCAAGATCGGCGACAATCTCAAGATTCCCGCAAAGACTCAGGCCAAAGGCAGCTCGACCCGCAAAGGCTCCGGCAGCAAAAGCTCCGGCAGCAAAAACAAAAAGCGCCGCCGCTGACCCGCGCCGCCCCACCCGCACCCCACATGACGCGTGGGAGACGCTTCATCCTCTTAACTGAACGGTAATGCCACACACCGAAGCGATGAGATGACGACAGCGGCTCTCACGCTCTCGTTGTTATTCCATCACCCGCCGGCCTGACAGAGACTCTCCCTTATGGCTGCACTGGAAAGGGGTTGTTTCAGAGCGAAATTTTACGGCTTCAATTTGCTTCAAAATCGAACAAAGCCGTGCCGTCTGGTTTGATTCTAAAAGGCACTGTTGCACAAAGGTGATAAATCGCCACTTCATGCTGAGAAACATAAAAAAATTTTCGCGGCGCAAATTCGTATTTATCAAAATTTCTTTCTACTTTTGTGCACTAACCAAAGTAATTAACCTTAAATCCAGTTACTGCTATGGATATTAACAATATTATGAACGGCCTTGAGGCCAAGCACCCCGGCGAAAAAGAGTATCTGCAGGCGGTGAAAGAAGTACTTCTCTCTGTAGAAGAAGTCTACAACCAGCATCCCGAATTCGAGAAGGCCCGCATCATCGAGCGTATGGTAGAGCCCGACCGTATCTTCACATTCCGTGTGACTTGGGTAGATGACAAGGGCGAAGTACAGAACAACATCGGCTATCGCGTGCAGTTCAACAACGCCATTGGCCCGTACAAAGGCGGTATCCGTTTCC
>CAZKXM010000062.1:0-11813 GCA_964556785.1 uncultured Bacteroides sp.
ACTATCAGCCTTTCGCCGGAATCTACTCAACCTACATGATTCCTCACGACAAGAACGACGTGGTGATGCTCCGCATGCTCTCCGATGCCATCAAGGGCGTTTATGCCTCGGTTTTCTTCGCTGATTCGAAGGCCTACATGACAGCCACCTCCAATGTTATCGATCAGGAGAAAATGGCGGTGATAATTCAGGAAGTTGTGGGCGATGACCATGACGGATTCTACTATCCTTCGTTTTCCGGCGTGGGACGCTCGCTCAACTATTATCCTATAAACGACGAGACACCCGAGGATGGTGTGGCCGAAGTGGCCGTTGGCCTCGGAAAATATATTGTTGACGGCGGTCTGGCGCTGCGTTTCTCGCCCCGCCATCCCCGCCATGTGCTCCAGACATCGGAGCTGGCGCTCGCCCTGCGCGACACTCAGACCCACCTCTGCGCGCTCGACAAAAACTCAGTGATCACCAACGATTCTGATTTCAAGACCGACGACAGTTTCAACATCTCGCGCCTGAGCGTGCAGGATGCGGCGAAATCGGGAGCGTTGAAATATATGGTGTCGACCTATGACTATCATGACAATGTGCTTCGCGACACCGACGCCGGTAACGGCCGCAAAGTGGTGACATTCAACAATGTCCTGAAGCATGATGTCTATCCGCTCGCTGCTGCGGTGGAACTGATGCTCACGGCCGGACAGCGAGAGATGGGCCGCCCCGTGGAGATCGAGTTTGCCGGGACTATCAATCCCGACTGTGCATCTTCGGAGCAGAAGGGCAACATGTACTGGCTGCAGATACGTCCGATTGTCGACCGAAAGGAACTTGTTGACGACACATTGCTCGATGCTCCGGCCGACAGGGTGATCCTTCGCAGCAACACAGCGCTCGGCCACGGAAATATCGAGAATGTGAAAAACATTGTTTACGTCCGGCCCGAAAACTTCGACTCGAAAAACAACAAGGATGTGGCCCGCGAGATCGAGGAGATCAACCGCGGCTTCACCGAGCGGGGCGAGAACTATGTGCTCATCGGTCCGGGCCGTTGGGGTTCGAGCGATCCTGCTCTCGGCATCCCCGTGAAGTGGCCGGCTATTTCGTCGGCAAGACTGATTGTGGAATCTGCTCTCAACAACTATCGTATAGAGCCGAGTCAGGGAACTCACTTTTTCCACAACCTGACCTCGATGGGTGTCGGCTATGCCACTGTCGATACTTCGAAGGGAGACGGTGTGTGCGATTATGCCACTCTCGACTCGCTGCCGGCTGTCTACGAGAGCCCGGCGGTGAGGGTTGTACAGTTCGATAAACCGCTCACCATCGGCTTGAACGGCATTAAAGGCGTCGGAGTGGTGTTGAAACCTGACAATGTGTAAAAAGGAGGAAAAATGTATGTCATTATCAGATAAACTCAAACGCGCATTCGGTTTCAGTACGACCGCCGACGACGATGATCTCGACACGTCGCTGCCGGTTTATGCAGCAGGTGAACGCCGTCATGATTATGAGCAGTCAGAGCAGGCAGTTGCTCCCACTTACGCGCCAAGACATCAGACCCCGCACCCCTCGGTTGCATCCGCTGGTGAGGCGGCAGGGGAGGAGTGGAATCCATCGCTCGCCGGCGATCTTTTCGATGATCTGATCAGGCTGTTCAACTCAACCGTGCCCGATTTTGTGGCCAGCTGTCTGTCAACCGAGGCGCAGAAACGGTATATCTATGAATCGCTCGACCTTTCGCTCAGGCGTCGGCTCGAAAATCTCCGTCGTTCAGCAACGCAATCTGAGCATGCTGCCCCTGCTGTAAGGGAAGAGGTGATGGATGAGCTTGTCAGGCTGCGCGAGCAGAACCGCAAGGTGACCGAACTCCGGGAGCAGATGGAACAGATGCGTCTGAGCAGCGACAGGCAGAAGCGTGCGCTGACCGACCGTGTTTTCGATCTCCAGAGTAAGCTCGACGATGCCGAGATAGCCCTCGAGAAGATGCGCGCCGAGTCAGCATCGATGTCAGTGCGTCCTGTGGGTCATGATGGTGACGATAAAGAGGTGGAATCATTGCGCGCCGAAGTTGCCCGGCTCAACGAGCTCAACGAAGGCTTGCGTGGTAAGATCGCAATGAGCGATGCCATGATAAATGATCTGACGGCAAAGGCTTCGGCCGCCAGAAAGGAGGTTGAGGAACTCAACGCCGACTTCAAGGTGGTTGAGGAGATATCCGCGCAGCTCGATTCGGTGCAGAAGGTTGTGGAGCGAAAGGATGCCCGCATAGCCGAGCTGAAAGCTGAAGTGGAGCAGCTCGGGGGCAAGCTCGAAATGGTGCAGAACGAGCGTGAATCGCTTCGTCGCACCATAGAAAACAATCTTTATAATCAGGCTCATACAGAAAATAAGCTGCGCAAGGAGATCAGGAATCTCGAAAAGAAACTTGCCGCAGGTTCAGGCGATGCCGAAAAGCCCCGCCGCAAACGCAAGATCACGGCGATCGACGAATCGCCCGACAACACATCGTGGTTTGATTCCACACCGCCTCCCGGCGAAGGGAAGCCTGATGTGCCCGACAATCCTGATTTCGGCTATCAGGCACCGCAGCGCAAGAAACACACCGACAACGATGCCCAGATGCTGCTGTGGTAAGGGCACATCTCTCTCCTGAAATGAATTATGTTGATAAACAAGGAATAGAAATAATATATGCGAAGTTTTCTTCTCTCGATATCTCTTGCAACTTGGGTTGCCGCGTCGGCTGCCATAACTGCCGATCCCGGGCTCGCCGACTATTGCTATCCCGGCAATGCTGTGGCGCGTCCTGAAATGCCGGTTTATCTGCCCGGTGAGCAGACCATGGCCACATTGACCGATGATGGCAAACGCATTGTTGCTGTGGGTCTCTCTGACGGAAAAGAGACCGAGACCCTGATGGACCTTGACAGCACGCGGGAGATCACCCTCGATGCCATCGACGGATTCGAGGTGAGCCCCGATGCACGGAAAATTCTGGTGTGGACGGAGCGCAAGATGATCTACCGACGGTCGTTCACCGCAAAATATTATGTCTACGATCGTCACAGCCGTATCCTCACACCGCTGTCGTCGTCGTTTGACCGCCAGCGTTCACCGCTTTTCTCGCCTGATAGCAGGATGATTGCCTTCGCTACCCCCGACAACAATATACACATCCGCAAGCTCGACTATAATACCGAGGTTGAGGTGACGCGCGACGGAGCTGTCAATAAGGTGATTAACGGCGTTCCCGACTGGACCTACGAGGAGGAGTTCACCACCACCTGCTCCATGGCCTGGGCCCCTGACAATCTGACCCTCTGCTATCTGCGTTACGACGAGACCGAAGTGCCTGTCTACCGGCTGGAGCTTTATGAGGGCGTGTGTGACCGCAATCCCGACTATGCCCTCTATCCCGGAATGTTTGAATACAAATATCCCGTGGCCGGAATGAAGAATTCGAAGGTCACACTCCATTCCTACGATGTCGAGACCCGCAAGATCAAGCAGGTTGAGCTGCCGGCCGACCGTGTGGAATATATTCCCCGTATTGATTTCGGCGGTACTGCCGACCGTCTTGTAGTCACCACGCTGAACCGCGATCAGAACCGCATGGAGCTATTCACGGTCAATCCCCGGTCGGCGGTGGCCCGCACTCTCATGGTCGAGGAGAATCCCGACGGATGGATCGAGCCCGAAACATACTGCGAAACGCGCTTCTACCCTGATTTCTTTGTAATGATCTCTGCCCGAAGCGGGTGGAGCCATCTGTATCGCTACGGTTATAGCGGCGCTGTCGAGGCGCAGCTGACACAGGGCAACTGGAACGTGACGGCCTATTACGGCTATTCACCCGTTGCCAAGGCTCATTACTATCAGTCGACTCAGCGTGGCGCGGTGAACCGCACCGTCTGCCGCCTTGACAGCAGAGGCCGTGTGACTGAGCTCAACGATGCCGACGGCTGGGCCGAGGGTGTGTTCAGTCCCGATGCATCGTGGGCCGTTCTCAATGTCAGTAGCTCGATGACAGCGCCGGTCTACACCCTTGTCAATCCCGCAACCGGCAAGAGCGTGCGCACACTCGAAGATAACCAGACCGCTACCACGCGCTATGCGCGCACGCCCAAGCGCAAATTCTTCACCATCCCTGCCAACGGCGATGATCCGGAACTCAACGGCTATATGGTGCGTCCCGCAGATTTCGATCCCAAACGGAAATATCCCGTGGTGATGTACCAGTACAGTGGCCCGGGCTCGCAGGAGGTGCGCAACCGCTGGTCGGTTGACTGGGAGAATTATTTCGCAATGCAGGGCATCATGGTGGTGTGTGTTGACGGCCGCGGCACCGGCGGGCGCGACCGTGCTTTCAGCCAGATCGTTTACCGCAACCTTGGCCATTATGAAACCATCGACCAGCTCCGTGCCGCCCGCTATGCCGCTTCTCTACCGGGAGCCGACCCTTCGCGCATAGGTATTTTCGGGTGGAGCTACGGTGGCTATGAGACCCTGATGGCTGCCTCAGCCGAGGGCTCTCCGTTCAAGGCAGCCGTGGCCGTTGCTCCTGTCACCGACTGGCGTTATTACGACACTGTCTATGCCGAGCGTTATATGCTCACTCCGGCACAGAATCCGCAGGGTTATCTCGATTCGGCGCCAATCAACCGCATCGACGGCCTGAACTGCCGTCTGCTGATGATGTATGGCACATCTGACGATAACGTCCACCCGGCTAACACGATGGAATATGTATCGCGCCTGATTGGCGAAGGCAAGTTTTGCGACATGTTCATTTTCCCGGGAATGAACCACTCGATCAACGGTTGCGACACCCGCCGCATGGTTTATTCCCGGATGCTTGACTATTTTCTAACCAATCTCTGATCAGGAAATGGAAAGAATGCGTAACGGACAGGCGTTCCACTCGATGTGGTGGAATTGGGCCGTATCGGCTGCGATGCCCACGCTGATCATCACGATGAGCCTTTTTGTCGATCCTTCATGGCTCCCTGTGGCATCGTTTGCCTCCATGCTGATTCTCTATGGCATAGTGAGGTCAAGGCGCTACTCCAACCGGTCGGCATGCTCTCTGGTGCCGTTCGTGATGAGCCGCGTGATGTTCTGGAGCGGATTGATCATGCTCGTGATTGATCAGTTGAGCCACAGGGGCATTTCGGAGCAATGGTTCGAGCTCTATAATAATAATGTGCCCTATATTCCGGTGCTCGTAACCGCACCCGTAACGGTTGTAGTGACGCTCTGGGTAAAGATCAGGGGCAATAATTTCCCCTTCTGCGTCGATTGCCGCGCTCGTTTCGGCACTCCCGCCGAGCGGGGATTCATAGGCCGGATCTACACTCAGGAGGGGCGGGCGCAGGTCAATTTCCTCTTTGTGCGCGCCATGGTGCTCACGGTGGTCTGTACGGGCTATTATTTTCTGTTTTATATAAATGTGAATCTCAATAGCCCCGACAAGTTCTTCTTCGTATGGCTGCCCGTGATCCTGTATCTGCTGTCGCTTGTGTTTATGGGCACACGCTACACCTCGCTGTGGAACTATTATGAGCAGGAGATTGCCGGAAACAATGTGCGCCGTCCCGACACTTCGACATTGCGCTATCTTATTCTCGATCAGGAACGGATCTATCTCACCGAGCCCGACAACGATATGAGCCCGCTGGCGCGGGGACTCGACACACCCGCCATCGTCACGCTTTCGCGGCGTGTCAACGTGCCTCTTCATGAAGCCCGTCAGTATTTCCGCAACATGCAGGACAGCAATGACTTTGAGATCCGGCCGATGTATGAGAGCGTCGACGCCGCGGGCGACAGCAATGTGTTTCACTATATCGTCAATGTGGCCGTGCCGAGCTTTATCGAGGCCAGCCCGCTGCATGGCCGGTGGTACACGCTGGCCGAAGTGGAGATTCTGCTCAACAGCGACAAGCTCGCGCCGGTACTGGCAGCGGAGATCCATCGGCTCTATGTGATCACCATGGCTTGGAAAACCTACGACCGCACCGGGCGCCGCCTCTACAAGATCAAGAATTACCGCCCCACATTCAGGATGAAGGGAATTCAGAACTGGGACGTGGATTTCAACGACAGCCATTGGCTGCGCGTGGCCGAGAACAATCAGGATAAACCGTTCTACTCCATGAAGCGCTTCTGGCGCCGCTACGTCAATGGAGTCAAGGAGTGAAAAGCCGCTGCTGGTGATCACGGGGCCTACCGCGTCGGGGAAAACCCGCCGGGCGGTCAGTGTCGCGTCAGCTCTGTCAGGCGAAATCATCAGTGCCGATTCGCGCCAGGTGTACCGTCAGATGGATCTCGGCACGGGTAAGGATCTGGAGGAATATGGTGATGTTCCGGTTCATCTGATAGATATCTGTCCGGCCGGCTACAAGTATAACCTTTTCGAGTATCTCCGCGATGCCAATGCCGTGATCGACGGGCTGAACACCCGTTCTGTCGTTCCGGTTGTGTGCGGTGGCACTGGGCTCTACGTCGAATCCCTGCTCAAGGGGCTCCGTCTCCCTGAAGTCCCGGCCAATCCGGAACTCAGGGCCGATCTGGCCGGTAAAACCCTCGAAGAACTCACGGCGCTGCTCAGCTCGATGAAGACACTCCACAATGTTACCGATGTCGACACATGCCAGCGGGCAATCCGCGCCATTGAGATCGCAACTTATTATCACGATCATCCCGACGCCGCTGCACAGGCCGAGCCCCGGCCGCGCGAGAACGCCGTTGTGATAGGGGTGAACATTGATCGCGCGAACCGGCGCCGCAGAATCACGGAGCGGCTGCACGCACGTCTTGCCGCCGGCATGGTTGAGGAGGTTGAACAGCTTCTCGAATCGGGGATTGCTCCTGACGATCTGATTTATTACGGGCTGGAATACAAATATCTCACGCTCTTTGTAACCGGTAAGATATCGAGGAGCGAGATGGAGCAGGGGCTCGAAATTGCCATCCATCAGTTTGCCAAGCGCCAGATGACATGGTTTCGCGGAATGGAACGTCGAGGCTTTCCGATCAAATGGATGGAATGGGACATGCCTGACGATGAATTTACCGCCACAGTTACTGATCTTTACAATAATGCATTATGTGGCGCGCGCTGATTGTTGCGGCGTTTGCCGTTTTAGCATCGGTGACGTCGGCCGGAGAGCGGTGTGAGCGCGTGTATCATGCAATGCGCACGGTTGTTGCCGACACCGTGCTCACCTTTCCTGTTCCGCAAGGAGTGTGTGAGTCAACCCTCGAAGTGAGGATGGCGCCTGTCGACGAGAAGGAACGCCCGGGAATGAGCAGGCAGGCCTGGGGACTCAGTTGGAGCGACGGACTGGCTGTGGAGGTGCGTAACGGTAACAGTGCCTACGGTGATGCGGCTGACACCCGTTTCACCCGTGTGACTGTGTGTTATGCCGATTCTGTCCTGATGAACCTCGCTTGCACTCAGGGGTTTGCAACCGGTCGCAATCTTGCCAACTCGCTGATTGTGACACGCAACTATTGCACAGGGGCAGTGAGCCTGAGCGGCGGCGCATCAACGCCGCAACTCTTAGGCGAATTCACGCTTCCGCCGGCAGCCGGCGCGGGTGATTCAGTGGCGGTTTTCGCGCAGGGACGCATCAATCTGCTGATGGCTGTCAGTGAGTGGAGTCCCGACGTCACGTCTGATCTCACCACTGAGTGGACAAGCCAGGCATTGCGGGAGCGGTTTTTGGAATCGACCGATCCGCTGGAAGGATTCTGGACATTCTTTGATCAGGACAGCGACGCCGTCTATGCGCGACCGGGAGGCCGCTATACGCTCGCAACCGTGGGCGACGGATCGGGTCGCTATACAATAATATATATTAGCGGAGCCGAGACCCTCGCCGACCAATGGCATGAGGGAATGGTTAAGGGAGTGCTCCAGCCCACGGTGTTTATCGATCAGTTTGATCTGGAATGGGTTGATTCAGAGTTTACAACACTTTCACGCGATATCCATGCGCGCATTGAAAATAATGCTCTCCTTGTGGTGGAGTTTCCCTTGCTGAAAATGCAGATGCGGTTTGTGCGTCAGCCTCTTGTTAAGAATTTTTAACGCGATTGGTGCTAACAAACGGGTGTCTCCGTGCGTCATAAAGGTGTAAACCCATAAAACGACAAACCATTATGAAAAATTTCCGACCCTTTGCAGCCGCAGCATTTGTGGCTCTGAGTTTAGCAAGTGTAGCATGTGTGTCGGCTTCCGAGCCCGCAGTGACGCGCAATGTCAAAGTGAGCAATTTCAGCGGCATCGACGCTTCGGTCGGTGTTGAAGTGGTGTATGTCCCTTCATCCACTGTCTCAGCTACAGTCCAGGCACCGGCAGGCAAGATTGACCTTGTCAAGGTTGTTCAGAGGGGTGAAATGTTGAATATTTCGTTAACCGACGGTAAGGCCCTGCGCAAGACCAAGGTGAAAGTAACCGTAAGCTCGCCGCTGGTCAACACATTCATGGCATCGTCAGGCGCAGAGATCAAATGCCGTTCAACCATTGACTCCGGCAACCGTGATGTGACGGTTTCAGCCACATCAGGCTCTGAGATTGAACTTATCGGTGTCAATTGCAAAAATTTCAGCGCGCAGGTTAATTCAGGTGCCGAAGTTGAGGTTAACCGTCTCACCGGTTCGAGCGCGAACGTCGAGGCTTCATCGGGAGGCGAGGTCGATCTTGGCGGCAATGTCGGTTCAGTAAGCTTCAGTGCTACATCAGGCGCATCGGTCGATGCAGGCTCTCTTGTGGCCGAAAGCGGCACATGTGCAGCTAACTCGGGCGCAAGCGTCAAATGCAATATCACCGGCAAATCAAGCTTCACCACAGCCGTCGGAGGCACGGTAAAGAATGTTGCCGATCGTTGAGCCTGAACTTCAAGTGCATCAGGATATTGTCCCGGACAGAGCCGGCTGTTATGCAAGGCCTGTCCGGGATTTTTCAGTTGTTATCAGGCTCAGGTCAGAAAAAATGGAAAAAGTATCAGAAAAACTTTGATAATTTGTTAAAGTTGAATAAAAGTGTTATTTTTGCACGACCTTTGAACTAAATAAGAATTAGAAATGTTATAAGATCGTAACGAAGATACCAAGGATGCCCGAGGGCTTCCGCCATTAACGGGATCTCACGTTTCGAACTGAAAAGTTGATTGAATATTAAACATTTATAAATAGGTATCATTAAATTAGCGAGAGAATGAAAAAGAACTTAATTCTTCTTGCAGCGTGCGGCGGAATGCTGCTCGCAGCAAACGAGAGCAAAGCTCAGGAGACCGCTGTGGTTGTCGATGAAACCGTCGTAACAACTACAAACGTTGAGTGCAAGAATCACTACTCAAGCTCATGGCGCAAGAACTGGTTTATCCAGCTCGGTGCAGGTGCACAGCTCCCCTTCGTTGAAAACACACGTTTCCACCGTGCTGACCGCGATAAGATCACAGCTGTCTACAACCTCGGCGTAGGCCATTGGTTCAGCCCCTTCGTAGGTTTCCGCTTCAATGCGTTCTATGGTGCAACACACTGGGATTACAGCGTATATTCAAAGGCTAAGAATGCAAGCCTTAACCTCGACCTTATGTGGGATCTCCTCAACTCAACCTGTGGTGTAAGCAACACCCGCGTGTTCGGTCTTCTTCCCTACATCGGCGTTGGCGGTGCATTCACATGGGACTACAAGGGCGCTACCGGCAACTATCTCAACCAGCACGGCGAGTACCGTCACAACATGTGGACTCTCCCCGTTTCAGCAGGTATCCAGCTCCGCTTCCGTCTCTGCAAGTATGTTGACTTCTTCGCTGAAGGCCGACTGATGTTCTACGCTGACGGCTGGAACCGCGAAGTTATGGGCAAGCCCATCGATATCGACGCTATGGCAATGGGTGGCTTCAACATCAACATCGGTGGCCGCGAATATGCAAGCTACAACCCCTGCGAATATCTCGACTACATCAACTCACTCAACAACCAGGTTAACGACCTCCGTGGCGCTCTCGCCACAACCGCAGCTGCTCTTGCTGCTGCCGAGGCTCAGCTACCCTGCCCCGAGGTTGCTCCTGCAGTCGTAGCCCGCACACCTGCTCCCATGCTGTCAGCCGTTCGCTTCAAGATCAACTCTGCTAAGGTTTCTGACGAAGAAATGGTTAACGTTTACAACGTAGCACAGTGGATGAAGTCTAATCCCGATGTAAATGTTGTGATCCGTGGCTATGCTGACCGTGACACCGGCTCAAGCACCTACAACATGCAGCTCTCAGAGCGTCGCGCACAGAGCGTTTACGACATCCTCGTTAACCAGTATGGCATCGAAAGCAGCCGTCTCAAATGCGAGCAGTTCGGTAGCGACGTTCAGCCTTACGAGGTTAACAACTGGAACCGTATCGTGATCTTCGCTGAATAATCCCGCAGCAAGATTTCAGGATACAGATTCCGAAAACAAAGAAATAATTCAACAGGGTCTGGCACCGCAAGGTGGCCGGACCCTGATTTTTTTTCATTCTCCCCCCTTTCCGGCATTCCCGCTCCTTCCCCCGAAAGGAAAAAGATGCTTTGAGGATATGCCGCACGACATGTTAATTTGCCGTGACGACGTTTGCCGTTGTGCCTATTATGGCTTACCTTTGCAATATATTTCATAACCAAATCTAATCACGGCGCAGCCATGAAAATCAAGACACTTAACCGCGCAGCAGACAATGTGCGCATTCTCTCGGCCGCAATGGTTGAGAAGGCCAAATCAGGTCATCCCGGCGGAGCAATGGGTGGAGCGGATTTCGCCAACGTGCTCTATTCACAGTTTATTGTCACCGATCCCGATGATCCGACATGGTTTTGCCGTGACAGATTTTTCCTTGATCCGGGCCACATGTCGCCGATGCTCTATTCGGTGCTCGCCCTGATGGGTCATTACACCCTCGATGAGCTGCAGCAGTTCAGGCAGTGGGGTTCGGTTACATCGGGTCACCCCGAGCTCGATCCGGCCCGTGGGGTTGAGAACACATCCGGCCCACTCGGTCAGGGTCACACAATGGCTGTCGGGTGTGCTATAGCCGAGCGCTTCCTTGCGGCCCGCTTCGGTGAATGGCTCAGTCACAAGACCTACGCGTTCATCTCCGACGGCGGTATTCAGGAAGAGATTTCGCAGGGAGCAGGCCGTATTGCCGGCTATCTTGGCCTGAGCAACCTGATCATGTTCTTCGACAGCAACAAGGTGCAGCTGTCAACCGATGTCGATGCCGTCGACACCGAGGACTATGCCATGAAATATCGCGCATGGGGCTGGAACGTAATCGAGATTGACGGTTGCGACCCGACTGCATGTGCCGACGCGCTGACCGCTGCCATCGCTGAAACCAAGCGCCCGACGCTCATTATCGGCAACACTGTGATGGGTCGCGGTTGCGTCACCGCCGACGGCGATAATTTCGAGGGCAAATGTTCAACCCACGGACAGCCCCTGAGCAAGAGCGGCGCCGGCTTTGACCGCACGGTTGCAAACCTTGGCGGCGATCCGAAGAATCCGTTTGTGATTTTCGATGATGTAAGAAAACTTTACGAAGCCCGCCGTGAGGAGCTCCGCGAGATCGTCAGGAAACGTCGCGAGGAGCACAAAGCCTGGGCCGCCGAGCATCCCGATCTTGATCTCGAACTGAGGAACATGCTTGATAACAAGCTCCCCGAAATTGATTACCGTGCCATTCCCCACAAAGAGAATATCGCCACACGTCAGGCATCGGCCGATGTGTTGGGCACACTGGCCGAGAAGGTCAACAACATGATCGTGTCGTCGGCCGACC
>CAZKXM010000063.1:0-11019 GCA_964556785.1 uncultured Bacteroides sp.
GCCGGCGGTCAGAACGTCAACAAGGTGGAGTCGGGTGTGCGTCTGCGCTATCAGTTCACCGATCCCCACACTGGCGAACAGGAGGAGATCCTGATCGAAAACACCGAAACGCGCGACCAGCCAAAAAACAAGGAGAACGCCATGCGGCAGCTGCGCTCAATTCTCTACGACAAGGAGCTGCAGTATCGACTTCAGGAGCAGGCTAAGGTTGAAGCCGGCAAGAAGAAGATTGAATGGGGCTCGCAGATACGGTCATACGTTTTCGATGACCGTCGTGTGAAAGATCACCGCACCGGCTGGCAGACATCGGATGTCAACGGAGTGATGGACGGCGATATCGACGACTTCATCAAGGCTTACCTGATGGAGTTTGCCGGCACGGAGGAGCAGGCGTGAGCGCAAACCGCATAGGGTGGCTCGATACGGCGCGCGGGCTTGCGTTCATGGCCGTGATCTACTGCCATCTGCCCATGAGCAGCGGACGCGTGATGGCTTTTTTCGGCCCGGTGTTCCTGTCGGTTTTCTTTTTCGTTTCAGGCTATCTTTTCAAGAGCGGCCAGAGCTTTTCGACGGTTCTGGAGCAGAGGGTGCGCACCCTTCTTATCCCGTTTCTGATTCTTGGCGGGATTATGGTGGCCATAGGCCAGGTGGTTTCTTTCGGGGAGCCGCACTCGTTTACCGATGAGATCAAAGGGCTGCTGCTGCAGAATGGGGAGAACCAGCTGCTATGGTTTATCGCGGCACTGTTTGTCTACAGCATCGTCTTTTATTGGATTGACCGTTTCTGCGCCACAGCTGTCAGGCTGCTGGTGGTGGCTGTGGCCCTGTTTGCGGCCGACTGCCTGGCGCTCTATCATTTGGGGATGCCGCGCATTGCGTGGCATCTGGGCTATGCGGGATGTGCGTGCTTCTATATGGCTCTGGGGAAGCTTTACCGGATTTATGAACCGCAGATTGACCGCCGGCTGACGCCGCCTGTGCTCGCGCTGCTTGCCGCAGTTTATGTGGCCGGCATCATGCTGTCGAAGAACCAGATAGGGCACTACGGCAGCTATGCCATTGTAGACTCGATGGCGATTACCGTGATCGGGCTGGCACTTTTGATAAGCGTGTCGAAAAAGTGGCTCGGGGGCAGCCGGCTGCTGATTTTCGTTGGCGCGAACTCGCTGTTTTATTTCGCGTTTCACGGCAAGGTTTATTCGCTGATCCTCGCTGTCACCGGAAAGCTTGCACCCGGGCTTATCGACACGGGGAATTTCGGCACTGACCTTATTGTTGCGGGAGCAATCGTGATTCTCGACGCGCTTCTGCTGATCTATCCGGCCAAGATCGTGACCCGCTATTGCCCGCAGATTCTCGGGCGGAATTTCAAACTGTGGGGGAATCAGCGCCGCAGCAAATAGTTGAGCGCATCGCGCTGAATCACTGACCCTGCAAGATGATTGGCGCCGCAATAGATCGTGGCACCGACGGCTGCCTGAGCCGCCAGCAGCGCCCAGCCCGCCAGCCAGACCGACAACACCCACATAGCGGCCATTGCCACGAACGTCAGGGCAACATAAGGAACGAGATCGGCAAGAAATGATGTCAGCGAGCGGCATGTGAGTCTCACTGTGAGGATGAGGGTAGCCACCCATGTGACAGCCGAGGCTATCACCTGTCCCCAAAGGAAAATGCGAAGACCTTCGGTGGGGTCGGCCGACGACGAGAGCGCGATCCAGGGCAGCGTGACGATGATTGCGCCGAGGGCCACACCGTCGCGCAGGGCCTCGGTCCACACCATCAGGCGCGAACGACCGAGCGACAGGATATAGTTATTGTAGAGCGCCACAAGCACCGTAAACACTCCGCGCAACAGCAGAATCTGAAAGAGCACGATCGAGGGATCCCACTTCGTGCCGAAGAGCACATGGAAGATCGGTGTGGCCATCACGGCGAGAAATCCCATTGCGGGGAAGAGCAGATAGGCCGTGAGGCGGTTCATCTTGGCTGTGGAGGCAGCAAACTTCTGCGGATCGTCCTGAAACTTCGAGAGCACCGGCAGAAAGGATGATGTGAGCACCTGGCTGAGCGACATCACACCCATCTTGCTCCATTTGTCGGCCTGAGAGAAGTAGCCCAGAGCCACAAGGCCCACGCGGTTACCGATGAAGAACGAGTAGATGTTCTGAAACAGAGTGTTGAGAAAAGATGTGCCCATCACTCCGGCTCCCACTGAGAAAAATCCGCGGAGCACCTGCATCGAGAAATAGCGGCGGGGCATCCAGTCAGAGGTAAGCCATAGCACCAGTGCCTTGCCGATGCCAATGGCGATTGTTTGCCATACGATAGCCCATGCTCCCATTCCTGCGATTGCCAGCCAGATGCCGACAACAGCTCCGAGAATCAGGCCGACACTGTTGGCCACGGCAACCATCCTGACGTCCATGCGCTTCATCAACCTGTTGGTCTGCACGATGGAGAGGGCATTGACGATAAAGGAGAGGAACATCACCCTTGAGAGAGGAATGAGGCGCGCATCGTGCTGAAACAGGTCGGCTATCCAGGGGGCTATGAGCCAAAGCAGCACATAAAGCCCGATGGCCATCATGAGGTTGAACCAGAAGACGGTTGAATAATCGTTGTCGGTAGGAGCCTTTCGCTGGATCAGTGCCGACGAGAAGCCGCTGTCAACGAAGAGTGATGCGAATGCCTGAAACACAAGGATTGCGCCCACCAGACCGAAATCTTCCTGCGACAGCATCCGGGCAAGGATAATGCCGGTTACGGCATAGAGAACCTGAGTGGCTACACGGTCAATGATGTTCCACTTGATTGTGCGCGCCACAGTGCGCTTGAGCGATCCGTCTTCGGGCTGAGAGCCGGTCATGAGGGTGTGAGAGGGTTGGGGAGAGAAACGTTGATCAGAGCAATTTCTCCACTTTTACGCCCACAGCCCTGTTGCGCAGCTCGGGAGAGCCTTTGTAATAAACCGTTGTTGAACCGAGACCGCTTATTTTCAAGAGCTTATCAGGGTTGCAACCGATGGCGCCGGTGCCGTAGGCGCGCACCTTGACATTTTGTGCGAGCAGTCCGTCGGCCTGAATGGTTCCGGTGCCATACATGGTGAGTGTCAGGTCGTCGCATTTGCCGTAGAGCGAAATCTGGCCTTTGCCGGTCTTAACCGCGGCCGTCACCTGAGTGGCAGTGATATCACGCACGGCTATGCGACCGTTGCCGATCAGGGAGGCTGAGAAGCAAGGGCACGGAAGCACGGTCATCACTCTGACGAGCGAGTCGCCCGAATTTTCCACCTTCGTGAGGAATGAGGAATAAACGGTCACGGTGGGAATGTCGGTGAGCTTCATCTCCGATGCCGGAACGGTGAAACTCACAGAGAGCTCGCCGTTTTTGTTTGACAGCCCGATCATCGATGCCATCTCGGGGGCTTTTGTCGAGAAAATCACCAGGCCGGCCGAGTCGGGGTTGCAGCGATAGTCGACGTTTATGCTTTCAACCACCTTGAGTTTGCTGAATTCGCCGACATTGAGCGAATAGGTCTCGGCGTTGAGCGATATGACAGCCAGCAGGGCGGCGATATAGGTAGCTATAATCCTGTTCATTGGAGATCGGGAGTGAGAATTGAGGGTGTGTTTGGTAAAATGTCAGTTTCAATGCGCTGAAGCACCTCGTCGAGCTTGGCGACAGTGTCGGCGCGGAGCATTTCGATGCGTGTGTCGCGGAAGTGAGGAATGCCTTTGAAAAGCGGCGAAGCTGCCAGATGGCGCCTTATGTGGAGAATGCCGCGATATTCATCGATGCGGTCAACGCTTTCGGCAATCTGGCGCCTGAGCAGGGCGAAGCGTTCGGCCAGCCCCGGCATGGGGCCTGAGGTTTTGCCTAACGCAAGAGCGATTTCACGGAAAATCCATGGAGCTCCGATCGACGCGCGCCCCACCATCACACCGTCGACCCCATAGCGGCTGAATGCCTCGCGGGCGCCTTCGCCCGAAGTGATGTCGCCGTTTCCGATAACGGGGATCGTGAGCCGCGGATTCTCTTTGACGCGGGCAATCATCTCCCAGTCGGCCGAACCGGTGTACATCTGCGAGCGTGTGCGGCCATGCACGGTGAGTGCCTGAATGCCGCAATCCTGCAGCTGTTCGGCCAGAGTGACGATTATTTTCTGTTCGTGGTCCCAGCCCAGGCGTGTCTTCACCGTTACTGGCAGCTTGACCGACTTGACCACCTCGCGGGTGATTTCGAGCATCTTGGGCACATTGCGGAGCATTCCGGCTCCGGCACCTTTGCCGGCAACTTTCTTCACCGGGCAGCCGAAGTTGATGTCGATAATGTCGGGCCCCGCGGCTTCAACAATGCGTGCGGCCTCAACCATCGGCTCAACCTCGCGGCCATAGATCTGGATGGCTGTGGGGCGCTCGCCCGGATCGATGGAGAGCTTGCGGGTTGTGGCAGCGATGTTGCGAATCAGGGCGTCGGCGCTGACAAACTCGGTGTAGGTCATATCGGCCCCCTGCTCCTTGCAGATCAGGCGGAACGAACGGTCGGTGACATCCTCCATCGGAGCGAGCATCACCGGGTTTGGGCCAAGGTCAATATGTCCGATTTTCATTGAGCGTCAAAGTTACGAAAAAATCGTCAGACTCAGAGCACACTCTCACCTGCTCAGCGGTTGGCGAAGAATTGGGTGAAAGGTTTCCAGTAACGGTTGAGTTTGCGCTCGCCCACACCTTCAACCTGTGAGAACTCGGCAAATGTTGTCGGGCGCAATTGGGCCATGTGGCGCAAGGATTTGTCGGAGAACACGATATAGGGGGGCACGCCCTCCTGCTGAGCAATCTGAGTACGCAGTTTCTTGAGCCCGCTCATGAGCGCTTCCTCGGAGTCGACCGGACGCATGGCCGATGCGCGTGAACGGCTCTGACGCGGAGAGTCGGTGTTGCGGGCCGGCGGCTCATACAGGGCAAGCTCGACGTTGCTCCGCAGGCGGAGCAGCTCGGCTCCGGCGTGGGTTACGCGAAGATGGTTGAAATCGTCGTAAGCCACGTCGAGCAGCCCCATCTGGATCATCTGTGCGATGTAGGCGCGCCAATGGGCGGCGCTGAGGTCGCGGCCGACGCCGAAGGTGGGGAGCAGGTGCCAGCGGCGCTGCACGATGTCGGGGGCGGCGTTGGCACGGAGCAGGTCGACAATCATGTTGACCGACGCCCGGCCTTCGGTGCGGATCACGGCGCTGAGGGCTTTCTGGACAATGACCGTGCCGTCGATACTGACCGGCGGATGGCGGCACACATCGCAATTTCCGCAGTTGTCGGTGGAGGGTTCGTTGAAATAATTGAGGAGCACGCGCCGGCGGCACACTTTTGCCTCGGCATAGTCCATCATTGTGCGGAGTTTGCGGAGGTTGACGGCGCTCTGTCCGCTCTCGCGTGCGAATTTCTGAAGGGTCACGAGATCGGCCAGCGAGTAGAACATCAGCGCTTCGGCCGGCAATCCGTCGCGGCCCGCGCGGCCAATCTCCTGATAGTAGCTCTCGATGTTCTGCGGCAGGTTGTTGTGGATCACCCAGCGGATGTTGCTTTTGTCGATTCCCATGCCGAAGGCCACCGTGGCACAGATTGCCTGCAGACGCCCGTTGATGAAATCGGATTGCACCCGGTTGCGCTCCTCGGCCGGGAGCCCGGCATGGTAGGCAGCCACCTTGAAGCCGCGGAGCGAAAGCTCTTCGGCGAGTTTCTCGGTTGTTTTCCGGCTAAGGCAGTAGACAATGCCCGAGTCGAGGGGATGACGGCGGATCATGTCGGCGATAATGCTGATGCGCTTGGCGCGCGTGGGCGACATCATTGCCGAGAGGGATATGTTAGGGCGGTCAAATGAAGCGCAGAAGCGTGCCGGATTCTGCAGCCCGAGCTGCAGGGCGATGTCGTCGCGCGTGAGCCGGTCGGCAGTGGCTGTGAGGGCCATCACAGGCACGTCGGGCCACCGGGTTTTGAGCGCTCTGAGCTGGGTGTAGACAGGGCGGAAATCGTGGCCCCACTGCGAAATGCAGTGAGCTTCGTCAATTGCAAACAGGGCGATAGGGAGGGAGGCTGACCAACGGTCAATCTCGGCCATAAGCCGCTCGGGAGAAATATAGAGGATCTTTACGCGGGCATGCATCAGAGCCTCCATGGCGGCATGGTTTTCACTCTCGCTGTGAAGGGAGTGGACAGCGGCGGCGGGGATTCCGTTGGCTGTGAGTGCGGCAACCTGATCGTTCATGAGCGCGATCAGCGGTGACACCACTATCACCACTCCGCCGTCGGCCAGCAGCGCCGGCATCTGATAACACATCGATTTGCCACCGCCTGTCGGCATGAGCACCAGGGTGTCGCGCCCCTGCATTGCAGCCGTGATGACATCGAGCTGCATGGGGCGGAATGAGGTGTAGCCGTAGAAACGCCTCAGCAGGGCGTGGGCAGCGGCAGAGATCTCTGCAGCGCTTTTCAATGCCATTTCTTGAGCGAGAAAACAAATTCGAGACCGCCGGTTGAACGGTTATGAACCGAAACGGTGCCACCGAGCGATGTGATGGTGTTCTTGACGATCGGCAAGCCGAGGCCTGTGCCTCCCACTTTGCGCGAGCGGCCCGAGTCGACACGGTAGAAGCGCTCGAAAAGGTGAGGCAGGTGCTCGGGGTCGACACCCACGCCGTTGTCGGCGAAAGCGAACACGTAGAACTTCGGCGACTCTGAAACGAGCGAGAATTTCATCTCTGTTCCGCGGCTGTGGATCGTTGCGTTCTTGATGAGGTTCATGAGCATGCCGCTGAGAAGATTCTGATTTCCTTGCACGTTGCAGTCGAGCGGCACATCGAAGCTGAACTTCATGTCGCCTGCCAGATGAGAGGCTTCGACATCGTTCTCGATCGAGAAGAGAAGATCGTGCATGTTGACTTCGCTCAGGGGGATATTGTCGGCACCCTCCTCAAGGCGGGTCATTGTGGAGATGTCGTTGAGCAGGCTGCACAGACGCTCAACGTTGTCGAGCGTTCGCGAAAGGAAGTGTCGGCGCGTTTCCTCGTCCATGTCGGGATTCGAGAGAATGGTGTCGAGATAGCCGCGGATCACTCCGATCGGGGTTTTGAGCTCATGGTTGATGTTGTTGGTGAGCTGCCGGCGCATTCTCGACTTCTCCTCCACTGCGTGAAGGGCAATGCGGTGTTCGCGGTTGCTTCGCTCAACGGCCTTGATGCGCTGCTCGTAGATGCGGAAAATCTCGCGGGAGATGTCGCCGAGCTCGTCGTGAGGCAGTTCGTCGATATTGCCGATCGGCTTGCCTTCGGCGGCATTGTTGGCAAAATCGCGCAGCAGGGTGATGTTACGTGCCAGGAACTTGGTTGACCAATAAACCACGGCTGTTGCGACGAGTGTCAGCACTATGGCGAGGATCCAAAGCGAGGTGTCGGATGTGATGGCCCGGGTGATGGAGTAGTTGTAAGGCATCGCGGTGACCACCTTGAGATTGCCGTCGCGGCTGGTGACACCGTGGAGATAGAAGAGCTTGTCGGACGTCGATGTTGCCGGGAGAATGTTGATATCGTCGGCCTCGGGAACGCTGTTGCCATCCTCGCTCTGCTCGAACAGGGCGGGATTGTAGGGGATAGGGTCGCCCAGATGGGCTATGATGGCGTTGCGGCTGCCGTAGACGGTTACGTGGACGTCGTCGAAAAGCGAGTTTTCGAAATACTGGCCTATGAATTCAACGAACTCGGGGATGTCGAGGTCGCGCTCATAGACATAGAGGATGCGGCTGTTGATCATCGACAGCTCGGTGCGGATGCGGTTGGCCCTGAACTCCTTCTGGTTCTGATACTGCCACACCACGAGCACGGCTATGATTGCCCACACAAGGGCCACCGTGCGAAAGAACAGGCGCCAGCGGTAAGACTGACTAATCCGCTTCCTTAAAGCCATAGCCGAATCCCAGACGTGTCACGATGTTGTTTCCGTATTCGCCGATTTTTTTGCGCAGGCGGGTGATGTTGGTGTCGATAGTGCGGTTGGTCACCACCACATCGCCGCTCCACACCTGGCGAATGATCTCCTCGCGTGAGTAAATGCGGTTGCTGTGGGTAAGGAAAAAGAGCAGCAGCCCGAATTCGGTTTTGGTGAGATTGATTTCCTCGCCGTCGAGGGTACAGATCTTGCGGTTGCGGTCGATGCGCAGTCCCTTGAAGGTTATGTCGGGCTCGAGATTGCTGTCGGCTGTTTCGGCGGGAGCCTGGCGGGCGCGGGTTACGCGGCTGCGGCGCAAAACCGCTCTTACCCTTGCAAGCACTTCGCTGATCACGAAGGGCTTGGTGATATAATCGTCGGCGCCGATGTTGAGGCCCATCACAGTGTCGTCTTCGCCGTTGAGGGCTGAGCAGAATATGATGGGAGTTGTTTCTACGGCGGGATTGTTGCGCACCCGTGAGGCAAAATCGAATCCGCTGAGCTTCTCCATCATGATGTCGACGATAAAGAGATCGTATTTGGTCAGATCCATCTCAAGGGCTTCTTCGGCGCTGTAGGCGCAGTCAACTTCGTAGCCTTCGCGTTTGAGGTTGAACTTGAGGATCTCACACAGAGCCTCTTCGTCATCGATAACAAGAATTCTGATGCTTGTCATGGGGAGGGGGTCAAAGAGTAGATACTTAATTGTGTGCGAAGTTACAAATTTTAACTTACAGGCTTTATTAAATTTTGTTAAATCGCGTTTGGCCATTATGATGGAAGTGCGTAACTTTGCAGAAGTTATGAGAAAGATTATTGCATCACTGATTACCGGCATAGCGGCCGTAACGAGTGCAGCCGCGGCCGATGTGCCGTTTGTGAACACTGCCGCGCCTTCGCGCTTTATCGATTTCGAAATCCACGGACTTATCGGCACGTCGGTAGTGACTCAGAACTACCGGAGCTGTTTTCCGCAGATTTCGCGGATGGCGCTGTCGGGGGGAGTGGCCGGTGGCGCCGGTGCGCGTGCACGCACATGGTTTTCCGATTTCGTTGGATTGGGTATCGAGATAAATTTTCTTGCCAACTCCTACAGCAATAATCTTGCCGTGGCCGACGACGATGCCACCTCGATCACCAATGTGTTTGTGGGCAACAAATTCTACACGATCAACGTGCCGGTCTATGTTGTGTTTAACTTCAACGTGAGCAGCAACATACGCTGGAATGTGGATTTCGGCGGATATTACGGACTGGGGCTCGGCGGTCATTCTAACACCACTCTCTACAGCGCGCAGGTTAACCCCGTCGGGCAGCTGATCACAACGATCACTAACGACCGCACGCCTTACTACAATTCATCAGAAAAATTCATCGCGTCGTCACACAAGGCCGACATTGGCCTTCACCTGGGCACTGGCCTGACGTTCAGGCAGCTGATCTCGATCGGGCTGAGAATGGAGATGGGATTGAGGAATGTGGCGCATGCCTATGATGCGATCAAGGTTCCCAACGTCCACAATTTTAATTTTTTCGGCACCATAGGCTGGTGCTTCTGACCGGAACCGGTTGCTGCGACTGATACGAAAAAAAAGAAACCACCTCACGGCGAAAGCCCGGGGGTGGTTTCTTGTCTGTGTGCGCATGAAGGGACTCGAACCCCCACGACATTGAGTCATTAGATCCTAAGTCTAACGCGGCTACCAATTACGCCACATGCGCGGATTTGATGCAAAATTAGCTGTTTTTTTTCTTCCGGCAAAATTTTGGCTATTTTTGCATCATGGCATTTCACAATGATCTCGGGAATTGGGGCGAGCAGGTGGCGGCCGACTATCTTGTCGGCCAGGGCTACGCTATAGTGGCCCGCAACCTTAGGGTTGGTAACACAGAGATCGATATCGTTGCCATGAAGGGCGACAGGATAATGTTTGTGGAGGTGAAGACGCGCGCCACATCGCTGCGCGATCCTCTCGAAGCTGTGACTCCGGCCAAGATCCGACGCCTGTGTAAGGCGGCCGACAATTACATCAGGGCCAACAATGTGCGCCACATGCCGCAGTTTGACGTGGTTACGATCATCGGCTCGCAGCAGAGCTTTGAGCTGACGCATTACCCCGACGCTTTCTTTCCGCCGATGGCGCGGTTGCGCTAAAGAGGCTTCAGCCTACGCTTCCTTCGAGAGTGATGGCCAGAAGTTTCTGGGCCTCTACGGCAAACTCCATCGGGAGCTTGTTCATCACTTCTTTTGCATAGCCGTTGACAATCAGGGCAACTGCTTCTTCGGTGGGGATGCCGCGCTGGTTGCAGTAGAACAGCTGGTCTTCCGAGATTTTTGAGGTTGTGGCTTCGTGTTCAACAATTGCGGTGTCGTTGAGCACATCTATGTAAGGGAACGTGTGGGCTCCGCAGGTGGAGGTGAGCAGCAGCGAGTCACACTGGGTGTAGTTGCGGCAACCGGAAGCATTGGGGGCAACTCTGACTTCGCCCCGATAGGAGTTCTGGCTGTGTCCGGCCGAAATTCCTTTCGACACGATTGTCGAGCGGGTGTTACGCCCCAGATGTATCATTTTTGTGCCGGTGTCGGCCTGCTGGCGGTTGTTTGTGACGGCTACGGAATAAAATTCGCCCACTGAGCCTTCGCCGGCGAGCACGCAGCCGGGATATTTCCATGTGATCGAAGAACCGGTTTCAACCTGAGTCCACGAGAGCTTGCTGTAATCGCCCTTGCAGAGGCCGCGCTTGGTGACGAAGTTATACACACCGCCAACTCCGTTGGCATCGCCCGCATACCAGTTCTGAACCGTGGAGTATTTCACCTCAGCGCGGTCGTGAACCATGATCTCAACGATGGCCGCGTGGAGCTGATTGTCGTCGCGGCGCGGAGCGGTGCATCCTTCGAGATACGACACATAGGAATCGTCGTCGGCCACAATGAGGGTGCGCTCAAACTGGCCTGTGCCGGCGGCGTTGATGCGGAAATATGTCGACAGCTCCATGGGGCAGCGCACACCCTTGGGGATGTAGACGAACGAGCCGTCGG
>CAZKXM010000064.1:0-10463 GCA_964556785.1 uncultured Bacteroides sp.
TATGCCAGTTAATACCACTGAAAAAGGACTTGAAGATATTATCGTTGACTATCTGGGCGATGTCAACGGTTACAATCAGGGCAGCAGCACTGAATATAGTAAGACCTACGCGTTGCTCCCTGACCGTGTCGAGGCGTTCATCTGCAAGACTCAGCCCGAGAAAGTAGACGAATTGCGAGTGTTTGATACGCCCTCAGAGCGCAATAAATTTTTTGGTCGACTCCGCGATGAAATCACTAAGCGCGGGGTTACTGACGTATTGCGCAAGGGCTTTAGATATATAACTCTCCATTTCGACCTATATTATGTTTTGCCGAGTGAACTTAACCCCACGGCTAAACGGCTATATCAGGATAACGATTTTACCGTTATCCGCCAACTGCATTACAGCCCTACTGATACAATGCGGTCTATCGACCTTGCATTGTTCAT
Organism: uncultured Bacteroides sp.; assembly: GCA_964556785.1. Classification (GTDB taxonomy): domain Bacteria; phylum Bacteroidota; class Bacteroidia; order Bacteroidales; family Muribaculaceae; genus CAG-1031. Next base: position 433 of record CAZKXM010000064.1, read on the forward strand.
AAATGGTCTGCCCGTCGTTACAATGGAACTCAAAAACCATTTCACAGGTCAGACGGTAGAAAACGCTAAGGCGCAGTACCAAAATGACCGCGACCCCAAAGAACTGCTTTTCAAGCCTAAACGATGTGCCGTGCATCTCGCAGTCGATGACACCGACATCGCCATGTGTTCGATGCTTGCAGGTAAAAACAGTTGGTTTCTTCCGTTCAATAAAGGTAACAACGGAGGCAAAGGAAACCCGGTTAATCCCGGCGGATTGGAGACCGCCTACCTTTGGGAAGACGTTCTAACTAAACAAAGTTTGAGCAATATTCTCGAAGACTTCGCACAGGTAATCGAGGAAAAAGACGAGAAAACCGGCAAGACCAAAACAAAAGTGATTTGGCCACGCTATCATCAGCTCGAAGTTGTGCGTCGACTTCTAAAAGAATCCAAAGAGAAAGGCGTAGGACACCGCTATCTCATTCAGCACTCCGCCGGGTCAGGCAAATCCAATTCGATTACTTGGCTTGCCTATCAGCTTGTCGGACTGTTGAAGAACAACGAGCCTGTCGTTGACAGCGTAATCGTAGTTACCGACCGTGTCAATCTCGACAAGCAGATTCGCGACAACATACGCTCTTTCCAAAAGCTCTCTAATGTAGTCGCTTGGGCTGATAGCAGCGAAACCCTCGCCGCTGCCCTAAAAGGTGGCAAGAAAATCATCATTACGATTGTTCACAAATTCCCGTTCATTTTGGACGCTATCGGCTCGTCGCTAAAAAATAACCGTTTCGCCATTATTATCGATGAAGCACACAGCTCGCAGAACGGCTCTATGTCGGCCAAAATGAATATCGGAGTCAGCGGCAACGCCTCTGAAGAAGAAGAAGACCTCGAAGATAAAATCGCTAAAATAGTTGCCGGCCGCAAAATGGCTTCCAATGCCAACTATTATGCGTTTACCGCTACTCCGAAAAACAAGACCCTCGAAATGTTTGGCACGCCGTTGGCTCCCGATGCCGAGGGTAATGTTCCTCACGTTCCGTTCCACGTCTATTCCATGAAGCAAGCCATTGAGGAAGGCTTTATAATGGATGTGTTGCAAAACTACACTCCATATCAAAGCTACTATAAAGTAGTTAGAGCTATCGAGGAAGATCCCGAATTTGACAAAAAGCAAGCATCAGCAAAGATACGTGCATGGGTAGAGGCGCAGCCCGAAACCATCAACGCAAAAGCTCGTATCATAGTTGAGCACTTCCACGAGAATGTGATCAACAAGGGTAAAGTTGGCGGACAGGCTCGCGCAATGGTAGTAACATCGAGCATCATTCGCGCCATCGAAATGTATTATGCTATTTCTGAAAAGTTGCGTCAGCGTAACAGTCCGTTCAAAGCTATTGTTGCTTTCTCAGGCGATAAGGAATACAACGGCAGTCAGGTTAATGAAGCCTCAATCAACGGATTTCCATCTTCTGAAATAGAGACACGTATGGGGCACGACCCTTACCGCATACTTATTGTAGCCGACAAATTCCAAACGGGCTACGACCAGCCCTTACTTCACACCATGTATGTGGATAAGGTGTTGAGCGACGTTAAAGCAGTGCAGACGCTTTCTCGACTCAATCGTTGCCACCCGAAGAAGCGAGATACTTTCGTACTCGACTTCGCGGGCAACGCACAACTCGTAGCCGAAGCTTTCCAAAAGTATTATAAGGCCACAAACCTTAATCGCGAAACCGACCCCAACAAGCTGAACGACCTTCTCGCCAAGATTGAGGAATACAATATCTTCGCAATTGACGAGGTCGAAGAAATAAACCGCATATTCCTGTCGGAAGAAGACCGAGCTATGCTTGACCCGATTCTCGACACTGCCGTTGAACGTTTCAAGGAATTGGACGACGACGGAAAGATTGATTGCAAGAGCGCAATCAAAGGTTATAATCGAATATATCCTTTCCTTGCCGCCGTCATTCCTCATAGCTCAAAGTATTGGGAGAAGATGTATATTTTTCTACATCTTCTTGCAGCCAAACTTCCACGCATACCGCGAGAAGACTGGACGGAGGGTTTGCTCGATGCCATTGACTTCGACCAATACCGTTCTATCAAACAAGCCGAAGCTCAATTCCAAATGGAAAATCAAGATAGCGGCATAGACCCTGTGCCCATTGGTGGCGGAGGGTCAACCCCCGACCCCGACTTTGATAAGCTCTCTAATATCTTGGAAGAGTTCAATGCCACCTTCGGGGGCATCGAATGGGAACACCCGGAAGAAGCTATCGAGCAGATCCGACAGTTGCCGGAACGTCTCGCTGCCAATGAAAACTTCTCAAACGCTGTTCGCCGTAACGACGAACAAAATGCAGAGATAGAATCTAACAATGCCTTGTTCCAAATCGTTGTTGAGCTGTTGAGCGAAAAAACCGAGTTTGCACGCAACTATCTCGACAATCCTCAATTCCAAGCATTTGTAAATCAACGTGTGTTTAACCAAGCTTACAACCAAATAGGACGTTAAAATGGCTGAGACAAAGATACCTTTATTATTTTCTCAAAACTCTTATTGGCTCGCCAAAGAGTCGTTGTTTGGTGGCAGGACGATCGCTTTGTTTATCAATAACCAAAAGCAACCAAATCTCTTTAACTGCAAAGACTCATTTCAGTTAGAATATTTGATTAAGGAATTGAAGTCTTTTTCCTCTCTACTAAACTCTACTCCCATAACTGACGTTATCTCTAACTCGGAAATTGAAATATCCGAAAGCGATAAATTTCTCAATTTCAGATATGCTGTTAACGGATTCCTTAGTTTCTCAGGCGCCTTTCCTAATCTCGTTATTGAGTCAGTACATGGGTTCCCCGGTTATAAAATGCCAGTCAAAATCAATGGTGATACTATTATCTGTTCGCGAGCCAAGTTCAACTTCTCCAACTGCCAATTAGATGTCGAGGGTTATGTTAAAGGGACATCAGATTTTCATAAGGAATTTATGTTTGTTCCCCGCGAATATAAAGAGGTGCTTAGAAAATTACTTCGTGCATCATACCTTTCTCGAATAGAATGGGTCAGCCGATTTATGAACTTTTCTCCGATGATAAATGACAATACTATTGTTAACGGCATTAGGAATGGCTATCTACGAAAATCATATTAGTGCGTTGTAGCAGCGCCGCGCTTTTGTAAATTAAGCTTCAGGCCTTTAACGTTTGGCTTCATTCTCGCCTCCATTTAGGGGGCGTTTTGTACCATATTGCTTTTCAGATATGTAAGGTTTATTCTCGGTCTTTTTCGTGCCAGTAGGCGTCAATGTCGTTAGCAAGGGAGACGATTTGGCGATTGACTTTTACGAGGGAGATGATGGCTTGTTCAATCTTTTTAATATGTACCTATATCCCATTGATGCTCATTATTTATGAGACATTACATACAGTCTGATTCTGTTTCCATTTATGGAAAATGCAGCTGATCAACAACACAAAGCGCTGATTATGGCATGCTATGAGCCTACAATCAGCGCTTTAAGTTTGTGGTCCCACTTGGGCTTGAACCAAGGACTCCCTGATTATGAGTCAGGTGCTCTAACCAACTGAGCTATAGGACCGCGAAAATTTTTCGATGTGCAAAGATAAGGGTTTTTCTTTTATCGGGCAAATTTTTTTGCTAATTTTGCTTCTGCACTCAACAATGCAGATCAAAGAGATGAATGCTAAGATATCGGCTAATCAGAGGGAACTGAAATGCCCGGAATGCGGGCATGTGTTTCAGGTGTCGCAGGAGGCTTTTGACTCGCTTGCATCGCAGGTGAGCAAAGAGGTTGTGAGGGAGGCTGTGGAGGCGCGAGAGCGCGAGCTCACCCAGCGGCTGAAGGCTGAGGAACTGCTTGCCGAGGAGCGTCATCGCGGTGAGATGGCGCGGGCTGCTGCCGAACAGCGGGCTGCCATCGAGGCGCGCGACGGCGAGATCGCCGTGCTGAAAGCGCGGCTGGAATCGGCTCCTGAACTGACACGCATGGAAATGATCAAGGCGCTGAATGAGCGCGACTCTCTGATCCAGAATCTGCGCAAGGAGCTCGACACGGTGAGGCTGACGATGGAGGCCGATCACCGCGCGGCTATGAGCGAAGCGCGACTGAAGGCCGAGGAGGCGTCGCGCCGAAAGGATGAGGAGATTCTGAAACTCAAGGGCGAAATCTCGGCTGAGCGCAAGGAGGGGGAACTGAAGATCGCGTCAATGCAGCAAACCCACGCGGCTGAGCTGATGAGGAAGGACGAGATGATACGCTACTACAAGGACTTCAAGACGAGCCTCTCGACAAAGATGCTCGGAGAGTCGCTTGAGCAGCACTGCATGATCGAGTTTGAGCGCCAGAGGGCAATGGGTCTGTTTCAGGAAGCTACGTTTGAGAAAGACAACGATGCTTCAGGAGGTTCGAAGGGCGACTTCATTTTTCGCGACTATGCCGACGGTGAGGAATATGTGTCGATTATGTTCGAGATGAAAAACGAGGCCGACGAGACTGCCACAAAACACCGCAACCGCGATTTTCTCGACAAGCTTCACCGTGACCGCACCGAAAAGCGATGTGAATATGCTGTGCTTGTGTCGATGCTCGAGCGGCAGAACGAACTCTATAATGGCGGAATCGTGAACATGTCACACGTATATCCGAAGATGTATGTCGTCAGGCCGCAGTTTTTCATGACCATCATAACGTTGCTGAGCCAGGCATCGCGCAAAAACCTGTCGCAACTGAGGCAGCTCAGGGCTGAGCTTGAGATCGCCCGTGCCCAGTCGATCGACGTGACGAGCTTTGAGCGGCGGCGCGACCAGTTCGTTACAAGTTTCAGCAAGCTTGTCGACGCTCATGCCGACAAGCATCAGAAGGCCGTTGAGGGGATCGACAAGGTGATCGAGCAGCTCGAGAAACAGGCCGAAAGCCTGCGCAAGGTCAAGGCTCTGTTTGACACGGCGCGACAGAAGCTCGTCAAGGCCCACGAAACTGCCGAAAACGATTTCACCATCCGCAAGCTCTGTCACGGCAACCCCACGATGCGGAAGAAATTCGACGAAGCGCGAAAACTTGAGGAAAACGAAAAAAATGCTTCTGCAGACGAAGAAAATTGATTACTTTCGTTGTTTGAAAGAATTATGGAACGAATTAAAGTTAAAATCATCAACCGCTCACACCACGAGCTTCCCACCTACGAGACATTTTCGTCGGCCGGAATGGATATACGCGCATCGCTCGATGCGCCCGTAACTCTCAAGCCTCTCGAACGGGCCCTCATCCCTACGGGGCTGTTCATGCAGCTCGAACATGGCTATGAGTGCCAGATACGCCCCCGCAGCGGCCTCGCTCTTAAGCACGGCCTCACTGTGCTGAACACTCCAGGCACGGTCGATGCCGACTATCGCGGCGAAATCGGCATCGTGCTTATCAATCTCGGCAGCGAGCCCTTCACCATCAACGACGGCGAGCGCATTGCCCAGATGGTGATCGCACCTTACACCCGTGTGGAGTGGGAACCCACTGACCATCTCGACGAAACCAAGCGCGGTGAGGGAGCTTTCGGCCACACCGGAGTTGACTGAACATTGACCGACGATTTATAGAGTGAGACAACACGCCACAACCCTTCGCTCCCGGCCGATGGTCGTGATAGCTCTGACTGTGCTGATTCTTACGGCACTTTCAGCAATGGCACGCAAGCCCTCGCGCTGGGACAACGCAGCCGCTGCCCGCAAGGCCGACTATGTGTTCATGGAAGCGGTCAATGCGCAGCTGCGCGGCGATGACGCGTCGTATTTCCAGCTGCTGCGCCATGCCCATGAGCTGAACCCACAGGATGAGGAGACGGCCAATGCCTACGCGCCCTATCTTGTGCACCTTCAGAGTGACGACTCTGTTGCCGTGAGCCGTGGGTCGGAGATGATGAAACGTTACTTCGACCGTCACCCCGATGACCTCTACTCTGCCCTGACCTACGCATTGTTAGCCCAGCGCTTGGGGAACTACGACGAGGCTCTGAGGGCTTTCCGCACGGTTCATTTCCGCCACCCTGAACGTTCAGGCGTTACCCACCGTTACGCCCAGTTTCTCGCCGGGAGCGGACGTGCCGGAGCTATCGACTCGGCCCTTGCCGTCTACGACTCCCTGATGGTTACCGAAGGGCCCTCGATCGAGCTCGTCACCTCGAAGATCCAGGTGCTCGCCATGCGACGCGACACAGCCGCAATCATGAACGAGGCACGGCGGTTCTACACCCGGGCTCCGCTTAGCGTTGACAACAATGTGTTTCTGGCCGAAGTTTTTGCATCGTTCGAGCAAAACGATTCGGCCCTGACCTACTATAACCGCGCTTGCGAGATCGATTCCACCAACGCATCGGCGCTCTATTTCCGCGCCGGTTTCTATCACAACATTGGCGACAGCGCCGCTTTTGACCGCGAAATCTTCAAGGTGTTGAAGATGGATGATCTCGAAGTGCCCACAAAGCTGGGCGTGATGCGCGATTACATTGCCGAACTCTATGGCGACTCGCTGCAGACACCGCGCATTCTCGACCTGTTCAATGCGCTCACAGAGATGCACCCTCACGAAAGCGAGATCCACACATTCTATTCAGCTTACCTCTTTATGATCAACCGCTTCTCAGAGGCTGCCGATCAACAGGAGATTGCTCTCGACCTCGCCCCCGACAGCCGCGACAAGTGGCTCACTCTGATCAGACTGCGTGTAACGGCCGAGGAAGAAGACAAAGGCATTGAAGCAGCCACACGGGCCCTCAAATATTTTCCTGACGACGCCGAGCTCCATCTGATGCGGGGGTCGATTCTCGGCGAGAAAAAGCGCAGCAAGGAAGCGCTTGCCGATCTGCGGCAAGCCATCGAGCTGACCGATTCAGGCGATGTCAAGCAGCTCTCTGACCTTTACTGCTGGATGGGCGACATCTATTTCATGGAGTCAGAAACCGAGACCGATTCCAAAGCCCTGCGCGACAGCTCGTTCACCTGCTACCGCAAAGCAACCGAGCTGAATCCGCTCAACGCCATCGCGCTCAACAACCTTGCCTATCATCTCGCCGTTGAGGGGCGCGACCTCGATCAGGCGCTCGACCTTATCAAGAAAGCTGTGATGATCGACGAGCCTTCGGTCACAACTATCGACACTTACGCCTGGGTGCTTTTCAAGCGTGGCGAATATGAGGCCGCCCGGGCGAAAATCGACGAGGCTATCGAGCTCGAGCCTGAGCTTTCGGCAGATGTAGCCGATCATGCAGGCGACATCTATTTTCACCTTGGCGACACCGCAAAAGCGCTCGACTTCTGGCAAAAGGCACTCGAGCTCGATCCGTCGAACGACCTGCTTAAGAAAAAGGTGAAACACAAAACTTACTTTCCCGAATGAAGGCTATGAAACGTTCGATATCTTCATTAACTCCCGGCAACGGGCGCGATATCCTCCTGACAATAACGGTCATCGTTGCCGCGATTGCGTGCTGCATGCCTGAGGCCATCCATGCCAAGTCAAGGAAAGCCGACTCATTTTCAGTGTCGGCCAACCTCAGAAGCGATTTCGCGGCTCTTGCATCGACTTACTCTGCCGACTGGACCGACGTGAAACTACCCGTAACGATCCGCACGTCCGCACCCATGAACTTCAAGATTAGCGGAGTGGCAACGATCATTCGCAACCGTTCGATCCACCTGTCGCTCCGCATGCTCGGGTTTGAGGTAGGAGTGCTGCAGATCGACGGAGATTCAGTGTTCGCGGCCATCAAGCCCCAGAAGCGCTATGTTGCCGAGAGCGTCAGCGAAATGCTGCACGGATTCCCGGCAACCGTGGGCAATCTCCAGAGCCTGCTTTTAGGCCAGCTGTTCGTTCCCGGCACATCATCGTTGCAGGGCGACAGTTTCATTCTTGAAAATGCCGACGACCCTGACCTGCCTCAGGCGTTCCTGCTGACACCGCAGGTTGATCTGCGCGGTGTTGCCGCAACGTTTGTTGCCAACGGTGGCACCGTGCCCTATCTGATGGCACTCACAGCCTCGGGGGGCCAATCATACGCGCTCTGCCTCTACTCCACCCCGACGTCCACCCCTGCCGGAGCAGTGTCAGACACCTGCGAGATCTCCGCCGAAATCGGCAGCCATAGCCTGCAGGCAACACTTACGTTCGATTTCAACAAAGCGCAATGGAACACAGGCATCGTCCCGCGCCGCATCACCACAAAGGGCTACACCCGAATTCCCGCTTCGTCACTCCTCCACTCATTCTCCTCATTCTGAACCATTCACTGCAATGTTGCGATTCCTGACCTCCATAATCCTGCTTATCGCTGTTTCGGCTGCCATTCCGGCCGAAGCCGCGCCACCGAAGTCTGTCGAAAAGCTCAGGAAAGAGCAGCAGGCCACGAAGCGTAAAATCAACGAAACCACAAAGAAGCTTAAAACCAACACACGCGAGACAAAGCGCCAGCTCAACCGGCTTGAAACCCTTCGCGGCGATATGGAACGGCAGAATATAGTGATTGCCAAGGCACGCAACACCGCTGATTCGGTGGACAATGCCATCCGCCTGCTGGGCGACACAATCGCGCGGATGGACACCGCCCTCGTGGCCATGCGTACAGCCTACGGAAAAGCGCTGCGCCGGCTCCAGACAGTGGGCACCTCCACAACCACACTCAGCTTCCTGATGTCGTCAGAGAGCTTCGAGCAGGCATATCGACGGTTGCGCTATCTCAATCAGTTTTCAAAATGGCGCAAGCGCAAGGCCACCCAGGTCAAGGCCGCTCAGGAACAGCTTGAGTCAAAGCGTCATGAGCTTGCCGGACTGCGCCGTGGGCACACCGAAGCCCTGCAGCATCTCGATTTGGCCGCCCGCAAGCTGCGCCAGCAGAAATCAGAAACAGAAAAGCTTGTGGCATCGTTGAAAAAAGAGGAAGGAAATCTGCGGACAATTCTGAAAGACAGCGAAATGCGCCAGCGCAAGCTCGACAACGAAATTGACCGCCAGATCCGTGCCGAACAAGAACGCCAGGAGCGCCAGCGCCGCGAGGCTGAAGCCAAAGCGAAAGCCAAGCGCGAAGCCGAGGCAAAAGCCAAAGCTGAGGCAGAGAAGCGTCGCAAAGCTGCCGAAAGCAGTGCCTCATCGTCGACCGGTACGGATAAGAAACCTGCAAAAGCACCAGACACTAAGCCGGCCCCAAAATCAGGGTCCAAAACCGAAACAAAACCGGCAGAACAGACCAAGCCAACGCCACAGATCAAGGAAGCGGAAGCATCGCGCACCCTCACAGGCTCGTTTGAGAGCAATCGCGGCAGGCTGCTCTTCCCGGTGTCGGGTCAATACCGTGTTGTGAAAGGATTCGGCCGTCAGCCGCATCCCGAACTTAAGCATGTCGAGACTGAAAACTCAGGTATCGACATCGAAGCTCTCAACCGCGGCGCAACGGCGCGTGCTATTTTCGAAGGAACAGTGTCGGCCATCTTCAAACAGCCCGGATTCAATAACATCGTGATGATAAGACACGGCTCCTACATATCCATCTATGCCGGCCTGAGCACATTGACGGTGAAGAACGGTCAGACCGTAAAAGCGGGACAGGTCCTCGGACAGATAGCCACCGATCCTGACAACGACAACCGCGCCATCCTTCACTTCGAGCTCCGTCGCGAGCGTCAGAAGCTCAATCCCACCCTGTGGGTTAAATAACGCAAGAGAGCGTGCAAAGCACGCTCTCTCAAATTCCGAATATCAGAGTTGTTTACTTGTTTGCCCGCTTGCGCTCGAGCTCGTCGAGAATAATCTTGCGCAGACGTATGTGGTGAGGTGTGACCTCCACATACTCATCGCCTTTTATATACTCCAGAGCCTCCTCAAGCGAGAACACCACCGGCGGCACGATCTTAGCCTTGTCGTCGGCACCGCTGGCGCGCATGTTGGTAAGCTTCTTTGACTTGGTGACATTGACCACAATGTCGTTGTCCTTGGCATTCTCGCCTACAACCTGACCGGCATAAACCTCCTCCTGAG
>CAZKXM010000065.1:0-10270 GCA_964556785.1 uncultured Bacteroides sp.
ATGTTTACCCAAACGGCGAGGGCTCTTGAACACGACGGACTGGTCAAAAGAGAGGTGTTTCCTGTATCTCCTCCTAAAGTAGAGTATTCACTCACACCAATGGGTGAATCAGTGATTCCTGTCATTATGCAGATGGGTTATTGGGGGGAATCAATCGGAGAATATGAAAACTAAGCACGAAAGCCACTGAAGCAGCTGCCGAGAAGGAGGGAAGCACTGATGATAATAAAATTTGATGAATGGCGTTGAATATGTAAATTTGTCAAGATAATGAAAATATTCGGTTATGGCTAATAAAGGAATCGATAAGGGACTGAGGGCGATTGTGCTTACCTTGGTTTGCGTGTGTGGAGGTTTGTTTTCAGGCTATGCCACTGCTGCTGAAAACGGATCGGGGGTTCCAGCTGTTCAAAAAGCTGACACTGGCTCCATTGACCGACTGATTGTGGCGTCACCGCAGCTGGATGATTCGATTGTTGTGGATGTATGGCTGCCGGAGGAATTCGGTGCCGACCCGGCTCAGCGCTATCCGGTGCTTTATATGCACGACGGGCAGAACCTCTATGATGCCGGCACCACATGGAACGGTCAGGCTTGGGAGATGGATGCCACTGCCGGAAAACTGATAAAGGATGGAGAAATGCCACCATTCATAATCGTAGGCATTCACAGCGACCCCGCAAAACGTGTGTCTCAACTGATGCCCCAGCAAGCTGTACGTGAAGCCGGGCTTGACGAGCTTATGGCTGAAGTAAAGCTCAAAGGGCAACCCGTGCTTGGTGACAAATATGCCGCCTTTGTTGTCGAAACCCTGAAGCCTCTTATTGACAAAACGTATCCCACGCTTCCCGATGCTGCCAACACTATGGTGATGGGATCAAGCATGGGAGGACTGATGTCGCTGTATCTCATTTCAATGTATCCCGAAACATTCGGCGGAGCAGCCTGTCTGTCAACCCATTGGTATGGTTCGCTCAGTGCCGGTGATTTATTTGGCAATGCAATGATTGATTTCGTGGAGAATCATCTGCCTGAGCCTTCTACCCACCGCCTCTATTTCGATCATGGCACCTCTACGATAGATGCCTATTATGGTCCGTGGGAGACAAAGGCGCTATTGAAGGCTCAGGAAAAAGGCTATGTCTATGGTCAGAATCTCGACAGCTACATCGACTATGGAGCCCCGCATGAAGAAAGAGCGTGGGCCGGAAGAGTAGCGCGTCCTTTGCGCTTCCTATTCAGCAGGTCTAACTGATGCCTTATTTCACATGATGACTTCTTCGGCAACGAGACGCTGCCGACGCTAAGTCACGCTTCTTTGATTAAAATTTTTGAGAAATCAAGGGAAATTCGTTAACGAATTGCATATTTCTACAAAAAGGGTTGAATATTATTGTCAAACGGCTGATTTACGTTAAATTGTTGACAATTTTGTTACAGAATTTTTGACAAAAACGAAATCGGTTGTATCTTTGCGTATCATACTTATCTCAACCAATCAAAGAGGTATCTAATCGTAAAAATACACTATGCGAAAGATTATTGCAGCTATATTTGCAATGATATGCACATTCGGAAGCCTCGGTCAGACGGTGATGTCTGATTCAGCTTATGTGTTCTTTCGCTTGGGCAGTGCCTCATTTGATCCCTCGATGGCCAATAACTCTGCCTCTTTAAGCGCCTTTACAGAAGATGTGCGCCAGGCGGCAGCCGATGGAACCCTGAGGGAGATTGTGGTTCACGGTTATGCGTCGCCAGAGGGACCCTTTTCGCTGAATCAGGACCTCGCCCGTCAGCGCTGCGAGGTCACTGCCACTGAGATTGTTCGCCTTACGGGTATTGACCGGTCGATGGTACGCACCGAGCCCGGCGGTATCGCATGGAAAGCCCTACGCGATCTTGTCATTCAAGATCCCGAGGCGCCGTGCCGCGAACAGATTGTGGAAATTCTCGATTCGCCACGCCTGGACAACTCCCAACGTCTTACATCCCTGCAAAACCTAAACAGGGGGGGGGTATAGTTACCTTGTCACGAAGCTTTTCCCGAAGCTTCGTTATGCTCTTGCGGTGTCCATTCGCCACCATGAATCGACTTCTGCAGAGACAGAAGAAACAACCACTTACCTCCTCACCCCTGATGCCACTCCGGCTTCCGGCGAAGAAGGCACGCATTCCTCCTCAGGAACCACGGAGGCAGAAACAGACCTGGCCAGCTCACCGGTGGAAGGACCTGGCGATTTCTCAGCAGACGTTACACCGCGACACATCATAGCGCTTAAAACCAATATACTCTACGATGCCGCAGCGCTGCTACCGAATCTCGGGTTAGAGTGGCTCATCAATCCCCATTGGTCGGTTCTGGTGGATTTCAACCTTGCATGGTGGGGCAAATATGACCGCGATCGCAGCTATCGCCTTGGCCTGGTAGATGCCGAGGTTCGGCGCTGGATCCGTCCCCGCGCTCCATGGCACGGAATGTATGCCGGAGTTATTGCCGGCGGCGGATGGTATGACCTGGAAAAAGGCACCCCCGGTTATCGCGGCGAAGGCCTGATGACCGGACTTTCGTTCGGCTACATGTGGCCCATATCGCGCAGCCTCTCGCTTGAGGCTGAGATCGGCGCCGGCTACGTCTACACCCGCTACAAGGCTTATGAGCCCAAGGATGGCCACCATCTGTATCTGCGCACGAAGGATATCAACTATTTCGGACCCATCAAGCTGAACTTCTCTCTTGTGTGGCGCATTTTTGACCGTAACAAACCGCAGAAGAAAGGAGTGGCGCTATGAAAGTAAGCAGACTATGCATAGCGGCTCTGATGCTCCTTTGTTTCACGGTGACGGTGTCGTGCCGCAAGGAGCTGTGCTACGACCACTACCCCATCATGGAGTTTACATTCAACTGGGAGCAGGAATGGGAACGCGACTATGGTCAGCACCATCTTAACGGTTGGGACGCCGGCTATTACGGTTATGATTACGATGATCTCCGACCCGGCATACCGGAGTGGATCAACATGATATGCTACTATGACGACGGTCGGCGCAGCGAAGGTTTCGTGTCGCCCGACGGAAAGCGCTTTCAGGTGGAACCCGGTGAGGGGCACTCGGTGCTTCTCTACAACGGCGATACCGAATACATCGTTCTCTCCGACATGGCTTCGCTGAATGAAGCCCGCGCCACGGCCACATCGCGCTCGCGCGGACGCTCGTCGCTCACAGCCCTTTACCAGAAATATGCCGATGCCCGAACCACCAATCCCCCCGACATCCTTTACTCGGCTTACATCGAGGATGTGCCCGGGCTCAAGAATCATGAGGTGAAAACCATGACTCCCAAAATGCAGCCGCTGGTCTACACCTATGTTATCGACTATCAGTTTGAGGAGGGCATTGAAAATGTGGCCCTTGCACGAGGAGCCATCGGCGGCATGGCCGAGTCGGTTTACCTCCGCACGGGTGTCACCTCTGAAAACACATCGATCGTGCTGTTTGACTGCTCTGTGCAAGGCAACAGCTGCCTGGCCAGCGTACGGTCGTTCGGTTTGCCCGGATTTCCCGACAAATATTACGGACGAACCGTAGCTCAGGGACAACAGCTGGAAAACACGCTCAATCTCGAGGTGATGCTCAAAAACGGTAAGGTGCTCGAATTCAATTTCGACATAACCGACCAGGTTAAAAACCAGCCCCGAGGCGGAGTGATAAAAGTTGACGGTATTAAAATCGAAACTCAGCCAAGCGGAGGTGGCAATGCCGGATTTAAGGTCGACGTGTCTGACTGGGACGAATATGATGAAATCATCGATCTCCCGATCGGTAATCAGTAGGAACCAATTCAACAATAATAAACTTAACTCTAAATTATATTCTATCATTTTTCAATTATTCACTTTAATCGTTAATCACATGAAAAAGAATCTTTTCTATTTCGCTGCAGGTGTACTGGCGCTCACAGCCTGTACGTCTGAAGATGTTGTGGATGATGCAGCACGCTCGCGCAACGTGATCGGTTTCGAGAACGTGGTCAACAAGCTTTCTCGCGCTGACGACATCACCAACTCACAGTTCAATCAGTTCTATGTTTACGGTTACTACAACAAGGAGGGCGTGAACTTCTCTCCCGTGTTCGAGAACGTTCTCGTTTCGCGTCTGTCAACCAACGATGGCTGGACCTACTTCGACGAAATCACCAAGGAAGACTACCGCTACTGGATTCCCGGCGCTAAGTATCACTTCTTCGCTTACAGCTGCGGTGACGGCGCTAAACTCGACGGTATCACCTGTACTTCTCTGAATGACGGCACCAGCACCTTCTCGCTGGCCAACTACGTTTGCGACGCTACCCATCAGTCAGACCTGATCTTTGCCTTCAACTCAGGCTCAGACAACCTTGGCATCGAAGGTAAGGAATCTGCAAACCAGGATGTTGCTCTGAACTTCGTTCACGTTCTCTCAAAAGTCAACGCAACATTCTCCAGCGGCTTCCCTAAAGGATATGTTGTGAAGATCAGCGACGTCACCATCCGTAACATTGCCGACGAAGGCGCATTCCTCTATCAGCCCGATGAAACACAGAAGTATGCGTGGAATGCAACCCGCGTTGCCGACGATGCCACCGTAGTGCTCTGGAACGCAGCCGATCCTATCGCAGTGTCGTTTACTGACGATGCCGAGACCAACAGCAAGGATACCAATTCGGCTTACGTTATTCCTAACAGGTACAACGACCCCAACGTCACCATCAACTTCACCATCGATGTGATCGACCAGGGTAACGTTATCATGCACAAGGATCTTATCGGCTACTTCCAGCCCAACTGGCTCCCCGGCTACACTTACACCTACAACATCAAAGTTGACGGTAGCGCAGCCAAGCTCGACGTGATCGCCTTCACCACCACTGTTGATGAAAACGGCAATATCGTAGCTTCTAACTGGGGCAACGGCGACGCATCTGCCATCAACTTCAACAAAACCAACTGATCCTAACACAGACTTCAATTCTAACAGGGCCGCCCGTGAGGCGGGTGGCCCTGTTAATTCAACCTCTGCTTCTCAAATTAACCAACTTTTTTTCACATGATGTTAATCAAACCGAAACACCCTTTGATGATGTCGGCCGCAATCTGGCTGCTGGCCGCCTGTCAGTCGGGTGTCGACGAGCCCGAAGTGAGCGCCGGGATGATTACCTTCGCAACCGAAGAAGCATCGCGCTCAAACACAGCCACAAACAGCAGTATCACAGATCTTCCGATCTGTGTCTATGGCGATATGTTCCGCCGCGACGATTCGGCAGAAACAACCCTGCATTCCACATTTGACGCAACCGAACTTCGTTATGATACGTCAAACGGCCAATGGACCTACGACAGGCCTCAATACTGGTTTCCGGGCTATCAATACTCCTTCGTTGCGTTCTGTCCGGCCAACACGTCAAACCTCTCCTCCATCAATTATCAGAACAGTCAGCTACAATTCACATATAACTATCCTGTCAGTGACTACCGGAAAGCCGACGATCTGCTTGTGACGGCTCACCGCCGCAACTACATCGAGGGAACCGATGGCACTGTCATTTTCCAATTCTCACACATTCTTTCGAATATCAGTATCCAGGTGGAATATGTCGACCCCACAGGCGAAGCGCTTCCACTTGTTATTAACTCGATCACACTCAGACGCATCCCCGTGAAAGCCGATTACAGCATTGTACCCGCAACGCTGTCGCCCAACGGCTGGATGACCTCTGACTTCAATCACCTTCCCGGCACTGTAGACGGGTGGACATTAACCGACCGGGGTGACTTGACAATCCAGTTCCCCGATAAAGGCTCCGATGCCCGGACCATACCTTCAGATGACTCCTATCACTCTCTTTTCTCAGCCGATAAACCCCTATTGCTGTTGCCCAACCCTGAGGAAGCAACTGCAATGACAATCTCTTACACAACCTTCGAGAACAACCTGATAAAGAGTAAAACCGACGAGCTGACCATTCCCATCAGCTGGCTCCCGGGTGCAAAATACAATCTTTCACTTCGGATTTCCAACCGCACTACCATCTTCGGTGTAACCGTTACCGACTGGAAAGAGGGCACTACAACCGACACTACGGTGCCCCGGAAATAAAAACACAGACAAGATATGACCAACATTCTCAAATCAGCATATATTGTTATCGGGACACTGGCCCTGACGCTCTCGGCGTGCACGCAGGACGATGTGCTTCCCGTTGACACCGGCGCGAATAACCTGGTCAGGTTCCGCACATCGCTCCCGGAGCTCAGTACACGCGCACAAGTGATCACAAACAGCAATCTCCCATATTTCCATGTCACTGCATTTGATTTGGCCGACGGGGATCTGCTGACAGGCAATGTGATGAACCCGCTGTTTGCAAACGAGAGATTGGATGTTGGCGGAAAAAGTGATCAAACCTTTACATCGGCGGGATGCTTCTGGCCTGCTCCCACCAAGGAAAGCCACGAAGTGAAGTTTTTCGGCTTCTATCCCGAGACCGCCGCAGTTGAGGGTTCGCAGTTGGTTAACGCTTCCACGGCCGATGGTGTAAGCTATAAGTTTGCCGGCTTCCGCGTTGCCAAGGAAATGACTGAACAGTTTGATTTCCTGACCGCCTACGCTTCAGGCTCAATGGCCGATAACCTTTTTTCAGGTGTCACCCTTCCCTTCAACCATCAGCTGAGCCGCATAGAGGTGAAGGCTTACGGGGCCCACAAGAGTTGCGATATCGAGATTGCCGGTGTGCGCATCTGTGGCACGGGAGTGCTCGACACATTCACATTCAAGCCCGTTGAAAGTGGCGGTGAATGGACAGGATCTCCTGAACGCGGCTTTGTGGAGTATATTTACCGCAACGGTGACAAGATTTTCACTTGCGGAAGGAATAACAAAGTCGACGTAAATAATGCAGAATCGATTCTTGGGTCAAAGAACCCCGACGGCCGCGAAAACTGCGCCATGATCATCCCTGCAAACTATGCAATGTGGGACTACGACAAAGATCCCCGCAACAGTAAGAATCAGATGTATATCAGCGTTCTGATAAGGGTAACTGATGCCACACCCACTACCGGAAAGAATCCCGTGAATGCGCAGCGCTATCCCTACACCGACCTGTCGCAGGGAGCCGATGCACTGAAAGTGCCCAAGGTGCTTCTTGCCGTCAACAAGAATTCGGGGACTGTCTCTACCCGGGTTTACAAAAAGGATAACAACTATTACACCGACTCCATTTGCTCGAAAGCATATAACCTGCCTGCTACTGAAACAGTCAAGGAGTTCGGATGGGCTGCCCTGCCTGTCAAAGGCAATTGGGCCCCGGGAAATATATATACCTACACCCTTAACTACAGCCATGGTGTAGGGCTCCTTTGCCCTGACGTCAACACCACAGCCCCCGGCGCCGGTGACCCAGTCATCAGCGACAGAGTGGGTCTGACCTACACCGTCAAAGAGTGGCTGACGGGTGGTGGCAGCGAATTTGTGGTTCCCGGATCATAAATAATCTGAATTGCAATGATGAGTAGAAAATTTACACTTGCTCTTTCTCTTTTCGCTCTCTTATTACTGGCTATAGTGTTGCCCTCCTGCTCTGAAGATGTGTGGAACGACAACGGCCTTTCGGCAGGGGGAGAGGAAATATCATTTACGGCCGCGTTTCCGGGCGTTGAGTCGCGCTCCGATTACGATGTCGACAAGCAGCTTCTCGCTAATGGCTTCACAGTGTCGGCTTTCTGGACCGAGAGCATTCCGCCTGCCGGAAATATTCTTCCCCTCCACTTCGAAGATCAGACCGTGAAGCGCCAGGTTGACGGAATTTTCCGTTCGAACAAATGCAGATGGCCCCGCAACACTGGAGATATGATCGGTCATCTGAAATTTTTCGCCTTCCATCCGTCGCGTGACACAATGATGCAGCGCGCCGCAGTGGGTAAGGAATGCTTCATCTACTCCAACCAGACAACCAAGAATGCCTCGGGGATAACTTATGACTACCGGCTTACGAAGTTCCGCGTTGCGCCCGATATTTCCCGACAGGTTGACTTCGTCACCGCTACCGGCGAGGGCAATAAGACGACCGACCTCTACAGAGATATCAAGATTCAGTTCGAGCATCAGCTCTCAGGGGTTGAAATCGGAGTGTGGGGAGGCGCGTCACTCTACGATATCGAGGTTGCAGGCGTTCGCATAGGCGAAATTGTGATCGAGGCCGACTTCGGGCTCTCTGCCTTGCCAACGAATCAAGGAACGGAGGGAAACACGATGGGAGAATGGTATATTCCGGACAAACCCCTGAAGGGATATGTTGACTACGTATTCACCCCCGGTGATAAGATTGTCCGCATCAACACCAACGAGCATAACACCAAAGAAAAGGCTGTCTCCATTATGGGCAATGGCGGCAAAGCTATGATGATTCCCCAGAAACAAGAAATGTGGGATCACTACGCCGACAAGGCCACCGCTCCCAAGGGAATGTATTTCAGCGCTTTGGTGCGCATAACGCAGCACGACGGCGACCATCACCGCGTCTACCCGTCAACCGACCCCGAGTCACAGGACTATATCGTGTATCTCTCCGTGCGCAAGGAGGACGGTGAGGTCATGAAACGGCTTGACAAATACGGCAATGTCTACGGCACCACCGAAAAGTATGACATCCCCGACACTGAGGAGCTCCGCCATTACGGCTGGGCTGCCGCTCCGGCAACGGTTGACTGGAAGCCCGGCTACACCTACCGCTACGTGCTCGACTACACCAATGGCGTAGGCGTACACGACCCCTACGACCTCAACCCGGGAGGCCCCATGATAGATTGGGGCGGTGTAACGGTAACCACCACCACCGGCGAGTGGAATAGCGGGGGCGTAATCAGCGAAGGAAGCTGGGGAGCCAATACTAATAACACCGCTCCCGACGGCACCGTCTGGTGGAAGTGACGAGCACCCTCTATCCTTTCTAATATATAAAGCAATACCATAATGCACAAAATATCAACACATATTTTCCGATTCAAATGGGCAGGGATCTTATTCCTGTTGCTGGCATTGACGGGCTGCGCTGATGAACTGGTTTTGCCTGCTTCCAATGAAAGCGATGATCCGGGGCGCGAAGTCATGATGCCCCTGTCGCTTGAAGTGGAAGGCATGGTCACTCTGACCTCCACTTCCCGCAGCAATACCGATGACGACGATGACGATTATTATCCTATTGTGGAAGACCCCGATCCCGAAATATCGGAAGACGAATCGCGCCTGCACGACTTTTGGGTTCTGCAATATAACTCGGCGGGCAACAGAGTCGGCATGCCTTACTATCAGGAATACTCCGGCACTGGCGAAAAACCGGTTATACCCATATTGATTCCCACGCAACCCGACAGCAAGTTCACCACCGTAATAGTAGGCAACACCGGCAACCCCAAACTTTTCACCGACGAAAACTCGGCGACAGTCAGAAAAGTCAAGAATGTCCACAAACCCATGAAAAATGCCGACGACGTGTGGGTCGTCATCGACGAAAAGAGACATCTCCCCATGAGTGGCAAAATCGATGTCGACTATAATACACACTCGTTAAGCGTTAATCTCCGCCCCAATGTGGCTAAGCTCCACCTCTATTTCAAGCTTATGAAGACGACTGACGGCGAGGGAGATGCCGGCGGCGGCAATAGCTGGGATAGAAAGCGCAAGACCCTTGCTGTGAACTGGGGAAATGTGCCCGACCTCCCATACGCCGATATTCTCTACGATGCTGACAACTACAACACTGACGAGCTCAGGTTCCCCTCTGTCGTCAATGAGGCCAATCTTAACCTCTTTCCCCTCACCGAGGATAAGGAAAAATGGAATGAAATAGTTGGCTACGCCCTGGACATGTCTGACAAGCCCGCGACGATTGACGTATATCTGCCCCGCAACACGCAAGGTGTCAACCAAAACACAAATCCGTATCTCAAGAGCCCTCTTGCTACGGAGCATGCGCTCTTCCTCGAAATAGTATGCTCCGACAAAGAAGAGACCCAGCAAAATAAATACAGACGCATTGAGTTCATGGTTGGCGCCAATGATGTCAACGACTACAACATCATTCCCGGTAAATTCTATGACATCAATTTTACCTTCAGTAATTTCCCCACCGATGATGGCCCGGTCAAAAAACTTTACAGACGTTATGGCGAAGGGAATGCCTATATTGTCAACCCCAACGACACCCGCATCATTAACCGATTTCCGATAAGCCCTG
>CAZKXM010000066.1:0-10234 GCA_964556785.1 uncultured Bacteroides sp.
GGCGTTCTGCATCAGCACACGCAGGCGCGGGTTGGTGTCGGGGTCGGGACCTCCGGCCTTGGCGGCGATGGTGATTTCCTTGCCTATGCGGGTGAATGTTCGCGACATGTTGCCCCAGCGCTTGAGCTTGCGGGCTTTACGATATTCAAATGCTCTTCCCATTGGGTGTGTAAAATGGTTTACCGGGTTTTTATTATCAGATTTTGTTGATTGATCAGAGAGATCAGGGGGATCAGCGCAGCTCGGCGCCAAGCTGAGAGCGGAGCGAGGCTATGATTTTGTTCATCACGGCTTCGATCTGCTTGTCCTGAAGGGTTTTCTCGTCGTCCTGAAGGGTCATGGTGATGGCATAGCTCTTTTTGCCCTCGGGGAGCTTGTTGCCTTCATAAACGTCGAAGAGCTCTACCGAACGCAGCATTTTGCCACCGGCGCGGCGCACGCATTCCTCAACGCGGGCCATGCTGACATCGGTGTCGAGCAGCAGGGCGAGGTCGCGCTTGACCGGTAGGGTTTTGGGCAGGGGAGTGTAGCTGACGGTGCGGCTCAGGGCCATGCTCACAAGATCGTGCCACATCAGTTCGGCGAACATCACGGGCTGTTTGATGTCGAACGCCTTGAGCACGCCCGGGGCTACGATGCCGAGGGTGGCGAGATGCTTGCCGCTGCGTGTGGCGATGTCGAGCGAGGCCGACAGAAGCGGGTGGGAGCCCTGTTTCCATGTGATTTCACGGTCGGTGATGCCCATGCGTGTGAGCACATTGATCACGGCGGCCTTAAGGTCGAAGAAGGTTGCTTCGACGGCCTGACGCGCCCAGTTGCCGGGCTGCATGGCGCCGGTGAGCCAGATGGCCAGGCGCGGACCCTCGGAGTAGGGCGCCAGAGGATTGTCAATCGTTTCCTCGAGCTCGGGATTGCGGAAGTAGACGTTGCCGATCTCGTAAAGACGCAGGTTTTCGAGCTTGCGGTTCACGTTGTGGGCAATCGTTTCAAGGCCACCGTAGAGCAGGGTCTGGCGCATCACACACAGATCGTTGCTGAGCGGGTTGAGGAGCCTTACGCAGTTTTCGAGCGGATACTCGGGATTGCCGGCATAGTAGCTCTCGGCTGTGAGCGAATTGTTGAGGATTTCGTTGAATCCTTCGGCGGTGAGCTGTTCGGAGATGAGGTTGCGCAGGGCGATGTCGTCGTCGGTGAAGGTGCGGAACGACAGGCATGCGTTAAGGCGGTCGGTGAGCTCGACATTGTTGTAGCCGTAGATGCGGAGAATATCCTCGATCACGTCGCAGTCGCGGCGCACGTCGACTCTGTAGGTCGGTACGGCAAGCTCCATCACGCCCTTGTCGGTGCGGCTCACAACGGCTATCTCCAGCAGACGCAGAATCTTGTCGACCATCTCGGCCGGAATCTCCTTTCCGATCAGCGAGTTGATGCGCTCATAGCTCAGGCTCACGGGATAGGGCTCGACAACATCGGGATAGATGTCGACAACCGGACCGCAGATTTCGCCGCCGGCAAGCTCCTTGACCATCAGGGCGGCGAGCTTGAGCACATAGAGGCAGCCGTTGGGGTCGACACCGCGCTCGAAGCGGAACGATGAGTCGGTGTTGAGGCCATGGCGGCGCGCCGTCTTGCGCACGCTGGTGGGGTTGAAGCAGGCGCTTTCAAGGAAAATATCGGTAGTTGTGTCGGTGACTCCTGAGTCGAGGCCACCGAACACACCGGCCATACACATAGGCTCGCGGGCATTGCAGATCATCAGGTCGCGCTCGTCGAGCTTGCGTTCCACACCATCGAGGGTTGTGAATTCGGTGCCTGCCTTGCAGGTTTTCACCACAATCTCGTTGCCCTCGATCTTGCTCAGGTCGAAGCAGTGGAGCGGTTGCCCCATGGCATGGAGCAGATAGTTGGTGATGTCAACAATATTATTGATCGGGCGCAGGCCGATTGAGGTCAAGCGGTTGCGCAGCCATTCGGGGCTTTCCTGAACCTTGACGCCGCGGATTGTCACTCCGGCATAGCGGGTACACGCTTCGGTGTTCTCAATCTTGACGGGAATGCCTCCGTCGGGACGGTCGAGGCTGAAACCTTCAACCGACGGGCGGGTGAGGGTGCCCTCAACGGCATGAACTGCCAGCCATGCCGAAAGATCGCGGGCAACGCCGTAGTGGCTTGCTGCGTCGATGCGGTTTGGCGTCAGGTCAACCTCGAGGATATAGTCGGAAGTGAGGCCGTAAAATTCGGCTGCGGGTGTCCCGGGCTTGGGGGCTTTAGGGTCGGTGATGACGATGATGCCGTCGTGAGATGAGCCGACGCCGATTTCGTCTTCGGCGCAGATCATGCCAAACGATTCCACGCCGCGGATTTTCGACTTCTTTATGCGGAATTCCTTGTCGCCGTCGTAGAGCGTTGTGCCGACGGTTGCCACGACAACGGTCTGCCCGGCGGCAACATTTGGCGCGCCACACACGATCTGCACCGGCTCCTCGCCGCCGAGATCCACTGTTGTGATGTGAAGATGGTCGCTGTCAGGGTGGTCGACACACGTGAGCACTTTGCCGATCACAATGCCGCGAAGACCACCGCGAATCGACTCAACCTCCTCCACGCCTCCGGTTTCGAGGCCGATTGACGTTAGAGCCGCCGCAAGATCTTCGGGCGAAAGGTCAAAGTTGATATATTCTTTGAGCCAGTTGTATGAAATGTTCATTTCGCGAAATATTTACCCGCAAATTTAAGCATTTTTCAGCAAAATCATTCAGTTGCGCAAGGGTAAAAATCAAGGCGGCTGACGCATCGTGATGATCGACGCGCTCGCCGCCCCGTTATGATGGGCTGTCAGCCGGATGCTCCGTGATCACTTCACAAGGAGCTTGCCCGACTTGCCGGCACCGCTTACAATGTAAAGACCGGGATTGAGGTTTGAATTGACAATCCGGCGACCGTCGACTGTGAACACGCTCACACCGTCGGCCGATCCGTTGATCATCGCTGTGCCGCCAACGAGGCTTACGGTTGACTGAATGTCGGCGTCGATGCCGTCGATCCCTGCATTGGGATCGTAGAAATAGCCCGAAGTCTCGGCGTTGTGAACCAGATTGGCCATGACGTTGCTGCGGGTGAGAGGCTGGTTGACGAATGCAATCACGTAGACGCGCTCGGTGTTCCATGCTTCGGGAAGCACGAGTTCGTAGTCAGTGGTGCTCTTGTTGTCGGTCCACACTATCTCATCGCCCATGATATTGGTGAGGCTTTGGCGATACACATGGTTGTGGCCGTGGGTGTTGCTTCCTGCCTGACCGCGTTCGGCATAAACGCCGTTTTCAACCACCTGCACTGTGAGCAGCGCATCGGCGGGAAGATCCTCGTTGCGCTCGAGGTTGACTGTGGCGCGGATGCGGCGGGTGACGGGGTTGTAGAGCATATCGATGCCTATGTTGACATTTGCCTCCACGCCGGCAACCTGATCGAAGTTGCTGCTGATGATGGCGCCGCCGGCTGTGGCGTTGGTGTAGCCGATGCCAACGGGGAGCTCAGATGTGCCCGACTGTTGGTCGTAGAACGGCTCACGGCTGATCAGAGCCATCGGGGCGCCACTGATGCCATACTGCAGCAGCTCCTTACTGTCGTCGACAGTGAGCTCATCGGTGCCGAAGCCAACATGGTGGGCAACCCACACAATGTCGTTGCGCCCCTTGGTGGCCACCTCGAGAGTTTTGTCGCCGGCCGGGCAGTTCTGGCAGAGAATGGTTGTGAACTGCTCCAGAAGCACCTTGCGGGGCCATGTTTCGGCTGCGGCCTCAATGCTCGCTGTCAGGGCAAGTGCGGCCAATGGGAGAAGGTAGAATTTCTTCATTGTTAGATAGACAGTTTCAGGTTAAGATAATATAGAGATTCACAAAAGTATGTAATAAAACCGATTTACCGAGTGCCCCATCATATTTTTAACCATAATTACGAATAAACGCCGACAGGCCGCCCCGGCGGGGGCAGCCTGTCTGTCAGAATGATTTTGCGGGTGCGGATTAGCGGCGAACCACTTTGGCGGTGCCGAGCAAGCGGCCCTCTGACTCTACTGTGAGCAGATAGAGTCCGCTTTCAACCGAGGGATAAACCTTAAGCCCCTCACCTGCTGCAGCGTTGAAGCTGTTGGCCAGCAGACGGCGACCGTCGAGGGTGAATAGCGACACTGTCAGCTGGCCCTCTTCGGGTGCTGTGACGGTTATCTCGGTCTCGAAGGGCGAGGGAGCCACGCTGAGGGTGGCGGGTGCGCCGACAACCTCTTCAAGGCCTGTGTGCTTGAACTGCAGGAGCATGTCGCGGGAATCCTCGCCATACTCGTTTGAGAGTGTCAGGCGCACGGGGAATCCGTCGGGGAACAGGCTCACGAGCGAGTGATTGTTGTATTCAAGCTTGGCTGTGCCGCCGTCGGCATTGTCGGTGCTTTCCTTAACCACTCCGCCGGGGGTGAGCCAGGTTGCTTTCGAGGTGAGCTTGAACGCATCGCCCTTGACAAACGGGCAGCCTGTGCAGAATTCAGGTGTGCGCCACTGGAGTTTGCCCTGACCTTCAACTTCGGTTTCCTCATAGTTGATTATGCCGGCTTTGAAATCGGAGCTGCCGTGGTTGGCAAACATGCCCTTGGTGCCGGGTTCGTCTTCGAAGGTGAAGTAGCCGGTGAGTTCGGCGGGAATGTTGGCGGGATCGAAGTCGCCCATGGCGGCTTTCACACCCTCTTCGTCGAGAGCTTTGTCCCAAACCATGAGGTTGTCAACGTTTCCGCGAACCGATCCGGTTTTGTGGAGGTAGCCGCCAACAGCGATGGTGAAGGTGTTCTTCCAGCCCCATGGCAGGCCGACGAACTGGGGATCGCCTGACTGTACGGCATCGCCGAGGCTCCACGATGTGATGGCCTGACGCTCGCCGTTGACAAACAGGGCGGGGCGAACCTTGCCTTCATCGTTCATTTCGAACACATAGGTGATGTGCTGCCATACGCCCGGAATCAGACGCATGCCGTCAAACCGGTAAGAAGCGTTCTTGTCGTTTGCCATGCGGATGGTGAAGGCGTCGCTGTTGCCGTTTTCGGTGAGAGTGTGCCAGAACCATCCCCAGTGGTTGACAGCCCAGGGATCGCCTTTGTAGCGGATGTTGAGCATGTGGATTGATTTCGACTTGAACGATTCAGGCTTGAACCAGAAGCTCACGCTGAACGACTTCTTGCCGTCGACGCTGCTGCCCTGGCTCTCGAAACCAACGGCATTGTCGCCGATCCTGACACCGCGCGAAAGAGCGGCATTGCCGGTGGCTGCCTCATAGCTGAGCAGGGCCTCGGTCTTGTCGAAAAGGAACGGGGTGGAGACGCCGTCGCCTGAAACACTGTTTGACGCTGTCACGCCGGTGATCTGAGGAACGTCGCCGGTCGATTCTTCAGAGATCTGTATAAATCCCTTGAGCTCGCGGGTGGCCCTGACGCGACCGTCGGTGCCGGCTTCCATGCCGTCGACAATCAGGTTGTAGAGGCCTGCCTCGGGAAGCGATGCGGTGATGCCGGCAGCGTTTGAGGCTGTCTTGACAACATTGCCCTTGCCGTCGGTGATCTGCCACGAGGCTGTTTCGTGGAGAGGATCGGCATAACCGGCTGTAAAGCTCTCGCCGGGCTTGATCACACTCTTGGAGATTGCGATTTCATCGCTGTATTCAAGCACGTTGGAGATGGCCTGATATTCACCCCATGCTATGGGGCTCTCGTTTTCATGGTTAAGGGCGAGAGCGCTTACGCCGAAACGAACGCGCATGTTGCCGTCAGAAGCGAAGGGAGCTGAATAAACCAGCGCTGCCCACGAGGTTGTCATTCCCATCAGCACGGGGTTGCCACCCTCCTGCTGAGCGTAGATCTTGAAAAGCGAGGTGTTGACATCGGTGTTGTAGCAAACTTCGTTACCCTTGTTGTTGGGCATGTTGAAGATGATCTTGCCGTCGAATCCGTTGTGGCGGGCGCAGAGCACCTCCGACTTCTCGATAACCGGAGTGGCCACGGCTGCCTTCATTGCTGAGGGGCGCTTGATGGAGAATTCGCCCAGACGGATGTCGAGATTGTCGGCGTTGCGGAAGTGGAGCGCAATCATTGCAACCTCGCTGCCGGCGGGAATGCGGATCTCGTCGCCTACGGTGAAGGTCTTTTCAACCCACATGCCGGGTGCGGGTGTCTCACCGCCGCCCATAAACTTCATGTCGGTTTGCGAAACCGGCTGATCTTCAGCGCCCTTGAGCGACATGGCGATGAAGCCGGTGGCCGAACCGTTGACAAGTTTGTAACGGAATGTCACCTCGTCGCCCTTCTGCAGGGCAAATTCGGTTTTGAACAGGTGGAGGAACTCATCGTCAGATGTGCCGAACACTCTCACGGTCGAGCCGCCCATCCAGGCGTCGTCCCACACATATTCAGCATCAAGTCCTTTCAGAGGAACGTCGGAAGCGTTGCGGCCGAGGAACTTCGAGGAGAACCACCACGCCCATGTGGGCAGATAGTCCTGCATGGCGATGTTGAACCACTCAGAGTCGTGCTGGCGCACACCCTTGTAGTTGAAGAACTTGCCGTTGCCGAGGTTGAAGTAGCTGATGAACGGCTCTTCAGAGAGATCCCACTTAAGGGCCGAGCGGGCCGACATGAGCTTCGACATTCCGAAGAAAGAGGTGTTTTCTGACGAATAGTCGATCGAGTTGTTGACGCGGGGGGTGGTGATAGGGTTACGGGTGTGACCGGTAAACCACTTCTCGGCGCGCTTGATGTAGGTGCGCATGCGCTTCTCGGGCGAAGAACCCTGCTCGCCGCGGCCCTCGTAGAGCATGCTCTCCGAGTGTGCTCCCCAAAGACCGATCGACAGCGGATACTTGACCAGCAGGGGCCACACCGAAGGATTGGCGTTGTTCGGCTCGCGGCCCTGCATGTTGATGCCGCAGTAAAGGTCGAGCGGCGAACGCTTGCATGCTTCGGCTGTGGCCACAGAGTTTTCGAGCAGTGACTGCGAATTCCAGTTGTAGTTGAAAAAGAGCGATGTGCGCACATTGTCGCCGTAGCCCCACACCTCCTTGTTGTGACGGCCCAGGCCGCGGTCAAAGGTGATGTTGCCGGTGGCGTTCGTACCGTCATACCAGATGAACTCCGTCAGAGGATTGACGGGCTTCATGATCCTGACGGCATCAGAGTGAAGGTTTGACAGGCCTGTGACGAGATTCATGTCGCAGGCAAACTCAGAGTTGTAGCCGATACCGTCAACTCCGTAGTAGAGCAGGAAGTCGGTGAGCTTCTCGGCGCCTACCTCAACAAGCTTTGTCAGGCTATTATACCATGCCTGGGAGATGTTTCCCCAGGGCACCGAAGCCACGCAGCTCACGGCAACGCCGTTTTTATGAGCCACGTCGATAAATCCGGCGGGAACTCTGACAAGGGTGGTCGACCAGTTGCCGTAGTGGGTAACATACGACCACATGGGGAACACCTCGCTGTCAAACGAGCCGTCGGGCAGTGCGTTAAAGCTTTCGGAATTTATAGGAACCCAATAGATGAGTTTCTTATCGTTTTCGTCGGTAAAATTGGGGTTGATCTGGGTAGCGGTGTTGCGGAAGCGCTGTTTGGGCTTCACGCGCGAAATGAAGAAATTGTCGTCGTCCGACCATTTCTGTCCTTTCTCCCATTTTTCAAGAGCAGCGGGAAACTCCGTGCCTTTGGTGCCCCAGTCCACATAATTGCTCCTGATCTGCTGAGCCGATGCGGCCATAGGAATCAGGGCAAGAAGGGTTAAATACTGTTTTGCTTTCATTTGGAATGAATGAGTGTGTGTCAGTGTCTTTTTTATGTGTATTGATTGATGATCAAAGCGCAAGCTTGAGGGTGGCTGTCGAGGCGGCGCTGCGTGCCACAGCTACATACACTCCTGCGGGGAGTGCCGACAGGTTGGTGCCGGTGGCCACAACGCGACCGTCAACTCCGTAAACTGTCACCTGCGCGCCGGGCTCAACAACGAGGGTGCGGGTGGCGGTGTCGAATGAAATTGCGTCAGAGTCACTCTCGACGGTAGTCAGGCCACTGTTGTCTCCGTTGGTGCCGTTTTCATCGTCGAGGTTGTCGCCGGTGCGGAAGAACATGCGGGTACCGGCTTCGTCGATCTTGTTGAGAGCGCGCAGGCTCTTGCCGTCGGCGTCAAGAATTTCAACTGATCCTGAGGGGGCGAGAACGCCGTCGCCCCATGCATCGCTCACCTCAAGGCAATAGAAGTAGCTGCCCTCGGGGAGCTCCACTTCTTCGCGATATTCGCGGGGGGTGCCGTTTTCATAGGGACCGAACTCCTTGACGATTTCACCTGCGGAGTTGCGCAGCAGGTAACGGTTGTCGGCAGCATTGCGGTCGGTGTTGATCACGAAAGTGAGATTGTTGGCGTTGATCACTTCGGGGAGCGAGAAGCCCTGCATCAGGGGATCGCCGAGATAGTCCTCTCCGTTGATCTTAGTGAGGGTGGCGGTGATGCGGTTGCCGCTCTTGGTGAACTGATAGTCGGGGAAGGGCACTTCGATAGTGCGTGTGGCGCCGCGGGGAATGTTGCAATCAACGGTGACTTCTGTCGATTTCGACTCGAAGCCCTTCGTTGTCTTAAACGTGAGCGAAGTGATGGGGGCGATCATCTTTGAGGTGACGTTGAGCTCCATGAAGCGATAGCCGTAGGTGCCGTCGCTTGACAGGCGGCTTCCTGAAATGCTCACTGCGGGAGCGTCGACGAAGTCGTCGCACTCGGGATAGCATTCAGTGGCGGTGATGATCTCGTCCTTACCCTTGTTGATGGTCACCACGATCTGGAACCCTTCGGGAGTGAGGGGAACGCTGTTGATCTTTTCGGGGACGGTGTAGGTGTAGGTAGCGGTGCGCACGTCGCCGGGCTGTCCGTCGGCAATTTCAGCACCCCAGTCGGGGGTGATGCAGGCGCGCAGCATGTGATTGTGAACATAGTTGTTGCCCAGGCTCGAGCCTGCCTGCGGGCCAACGATACCGCTTTCGAGAAGGTAAACGTTGAGGTTGAGGTTGCCGGTCACTGCTGAGGTGAAGTAAGCCTCGACGTCAACGGTGAGCTGGCGGGTGGCTGCATCATACTTCGCACCGGCCCAGAGGTTGACGGGCGAAGTCTCGGCTGCGATTGCACGCGCGGCCGCGCGCCAGTTTTCGCGAAACACAACCCGGCTTCCGTTATAGGCAACTCGGTTGACGGCAGCTGCGGGATAGGCCGTGACAGAGAGATAGCGGTTAAGGGCTTCGCCGAATTCGGTGCGGAAATCGGGGTCGCCCGGGTTGGGACGTGCATAGCTGCCGGCGTGGACGCAAATCGGGATGAAAAGTTCGGGCTGAGACGTCTTGATTGACTGCGCCACCTGGTGTCCGTCGGGACAGTTGGAGCATTTTGTGCCGGTGAATTCTTCGAGCACGGCCACTCGCGGCATCGGCTCAGTCGACACATGTGTCTGCGCCGACACGGCTGCCGGAAGCAGCAGAATTGAGAGCAATGATAATAGTTTCATATGTGATAATGATTTAGTTCTGATGCAAAAATAGCAAATTTTGTGACGTTAAGGCCTGTAATGCAGGCTAAATTGCATGTTTTTAGGCTAATTTATATGTTTTACGAGGGCATTCCGGCCTGTTTGCTGCCGGAATGCCCTCGGATGGGGGAACTGTTGCAAGATGAATTCTGATCAGAATTCGGCGTTGCCGGGAGTGCGGGGGAAGGGAATGACATCGCGGATGTTGGTCATTCCGGTTACGAAGAGCACCAGGCGCTCGAAGCCCAGGCCGAAGCCCGAATGGGGCACAGTGCCGAAGCGGCGCGTGTCCAGATACCACCACATGTCCTTCATCGGAATGCCGAGCTCGTCGATGCGGGCCATGAGCTTGTCGTAGTTCTCCTCGCGTTCCGATCCGCCGATAATTTCGCCGATCTGGGGGAAGAGCACGTCCATGGCGCGGACGGTGCGTCCGTCGTCGTTCTGCTTCATGTAGAAGGCCTTGATGTCGCGCGGATAGTCGGTGAGGATCACAGGCTTCTTGAAGTGCTGCTCAACCAGATAGCGTTCGTGCTCGCTCTGGAGGTCGGTGCCCCAGCTCACGGGGAACTCGAATTTCTTGCCTGAGGCAGTGAGGATGTCGATGGCCTCGGTGTAGGTCAGGCGCACGAAGTCGTTGTGGAGCACG
>CAZKXM010000067.1:0-10216 GCA_964556785.1 uncultured Bacteroides sp.
TCAAGTACATCAACGCCTACTCTTCGGTTAGCCACTGCGGCCTGGTGCTCTTCGCCATCCTTATGCTGAACACAACGGCGATGACCGGTGCCATCATGCAGATGCTCAGCCACGGTCTTATGACAGCCCTCTTCTTCGCCCTGATCGGTATGATCTACGGTCGTACCCACACCCGCGACATCCAGCTCATGGGCGGCCTGATGAAGATTCTGCCGTTCCTGGCCGTGTGCTACGTGATCGCCGGTCTGGCATCGCTCGGTCTGCCCGGCCTCAGCGGTTTCGTTTCGGAGATGACTATTTTTGTAGGTTCGTTCGAGCACCCCGACTTCTTCCATCGCGCCTTCACGATCGCAGCATGCTCGTCGATCGTTATCACCGCGGTCTACATCCTTCGTGTTGTCGGCAAGCTTCTGTTCGGCCCGGTTTACGACGAACACCATCTTACACTCACCGACGCCACATGGTGGGAGCGCCTTTCAACCATCACCCTGATTGTCTGCGTTGCAGCAATCGGTTGCTTCCCCAACTTCTTTGTGGATCTTATCAAGTTTACGTTTAGCAGCCAGATTTTCGCTGCCATTGGTCTAAACTAACCATCTTATAACAGCACAATGGACTATTCACAGTTTTTATCCATGTGGCAGGAAATAGGATTGCTGATCGTATTCCTGTTGGTTTTCCTCTACGACACATTCGCAGGCCGGAAGGCCCTGGGCGCTCTGCCCGCCATCACCTGCGTGCTCTTTGCAGTGTTCACCGGCTTCGGGTTCACGACATGGTTCATGGAACCCTCCGACGCCTTTGCCGGAATGTATCAGAACACAACTGCAAGCGCTACCATCAAGAACATTCTCAACATCGGTACACTCATCGTGCTGATTCAGGCTACAAAGTGGGCCGACAGCGATTTTGTCAGGATTCGTCGCGGTGAATTCTACGAACTCCTGCTTCTCACTCTGTTCGGAATGTATCTGATGATCTGTTCGGGCCATTTCCTGCTTTTCGTTATTGGCCTCGAAACAGCCTCTCTGCCGCTCGCCGCTCTTGTGGCTTTCGACAAGCACCGTTACGAGAGCCATGAGGCAGCCATCAAGTATGTGCTGACAGCTGTTTTCTCGTCGGCAATATTCCTTTTCGGCCTTAGCTTCGTTTACGGAATTGCAGGCTCGCTCTACTACAGCCGCATTGCCGAGGTGCTGATGACCGAGGGCGCCACATCAACCATGCTCATCGTGGCTCTTGCTTTCGTGATCTCCGGTTTCGGCTTCAAGCTCTCGCTCGTTCCGTTCCACCTCTGGACAGCCGATGTGTATCAGGGTGCTCCCACTCCTGTCACCTCTTACCTCTCGGTGATTTCAAAAGGATCGGCAGCGTTTGCATTCCTCGTTGTCTTCTGGCAGGCTTTCGCTCCAGCCTATCCTCAGGTGTGGGAGTGGATGCTCTACGCGCTGATTATTCTGACCATCACCGTCGGCAACCTCTTTGCAATGCGTCAGCGCAACCTCAAGCGCTTCCTTGCTTTCTCGTCGGTGTCGCAGGCTGGTTACATTATGCTCGGTGTGATGGGTGGCAACACACTCTCAACAACCGCGCTGATGTTCTACATCCTTGTGTATATCTTCTCTAATCTCGGCGCGTTTGGCGTGATCGGAGCTATCGAGAATGCCACCGGCAAGGTGAAGATGGACGATTACAATAGTCTCTACAAGACTAACCCCAGACTGGCTGTGACAATGATGCTCGCCATGTTCTCTCTGGCAGGTATTCCTCCCTTCGCCGGCTTCTTCAGCAAGTTCTTTATCTTCACAGGCGCTCTTGAGGTGGGAACAACAGCAATGTATGTGCTGGTATTTGTAGCCCTTCTCAACACCATCATCTCGCTCTACTACTATCTGCTGGTGGTGAAAGCAATGTTCATCAACGAGCCTGAGGATGGCGCAGAGCCTATCGCAACATTCCGTTCGAGCTGCACCGAGCGCCTCGGCATGATTGTATGCACACTCGGCATTGTGTTCATCGGTCTGGTTAGCTGCATCTACACTTATATCTTCGACATGGCAGAGCCGCTCTTCGCAGCCCTGAACTGATCAGAGGATAATATAATGACTTAAGAGAGTGTGACGGCCATCCGTCACACTCTCTTTCTATAATAACCCAGCAGGCAGAGATTGCGGGCACTTAGCTTTCGTAGCTTCGATGTGCACTGCATTGACTGAAGTTAGATGCACCGACCCCTCGGAGAGACGGGTGCCTGACCGAGGGGCCGACCGGATAAGAAATTCTTATCTTATATCGAATATGGGTAAATGTGCTGATTTCAGGCTGCGATTACAAGCGAAGCGGTGTAGGCAATGTAGGCTGCAAGCATAATGGCCGCTTCGGTGCGGGTGATGGTTCGTTCCTTGAAGTACCAACCGAAAGTCCAGAAAATCACTGAGGCCGCAACAAGAACAATAAGGTCGGTCATCCTGATTCCGGCAAACGGAAGCTGGGTGACGGTTGCCGAGAGGCCGAGGATGAGGAAGATGTTGAGAATGCACGATCCTATAACGTTGCCCAGAGCAAGGCCTGTTTCCCCTTTACGGGCCGCTACAACTGATGTTGCGAGCTCGGGGAGAGATGTGCCCACAGCAACGATTGTAAGGCCTATAACGGCATCGCTGATGCCAATAGCTCTTGCAAGGCCTGATGCTCCGTCAACAAATCTGTCGCCACCTGCAATCAGTGCCGCGAGACCTCCGGCTACAAACAGAACAGCTTTCCATGCAGGAAGCCGTTTCTCTGATTCGGCACGCTGCGCCGCGGGATCCGACTCCGGATCGGGAGTGGTGCGTGCCGTAGCAAATGTGTAGCGCATGAACAGCATGAACAGTATCAGCAGCAGAATGCCGTCGACGCGGGTAAGCACCATCGAGGGAGTACCGTCGAGCCATGGAGCGGCTCCCATTACAAGGAGAACGACCGACGACACTATCACCAGGGGAATCTCGGTTGTCATTATGCTCTTGCGGATCACAATGGGTTTGATCACGCCAACCACACCTATAATCAGCAATATATTGGCTATATTGCTTCCGACTATATTGCCGATGGCGAGCGATGAATTGCCCTGAATTGCCGAGAGGAGACTGATGACCAGCTCCGGCATCGATGTGCCCAGCGCAACGACCGTCAGTCCGATCATCAGATCGCTCACGCCAAAGCGCTTTGCAATGGCCGAGGCGCCGTCAGTGAGCCAGTTGGCCCCGTAGAGAATCAGCACGAGGCCACCAATGAGGAAGAGAATGTCAAGTACCATAATGCAGCGTGGAGGTGTCAGTGTCAGCTGACAGTGATTCCGGAAAAGCCCATGAAGGCGAGGGCGAGAAGGCCTGCGCACACCAGCGCCAGAGGCACACCGCGCATGGCGCGGGGAACGCCC
Organism: uncultured Bacteroides sp.; assembly: GCA_964556785.1. Taxonomy (GTDB): domain Bacteria; phylum Bacteroidota; class Bacteroidia; order Bacteroidales; family Muribaculaceae; genus CAG-1031. The sequence continues at coordinate 3,422 of CAZKXM010000067.1, forward strand.
TCGGTCAGCTCAAGCTGCTCGCGTATGCCGGCAAAGAGCGCCAGCGCGAGGGTGAAACCAATGGCTGTTGCAATAGCGTAGACCACGCTCTGGCCGAGATCCATCCCACCGCGGATAACAAGGATTGCCACACCGAGGACGGCGCAGTTGGTGGTGATCAGCGGCAGGAACACGCCCAGGGCCTGATAGAGCACCGGAGCTATCTTTTTGAGCACCATCTCGAGCATCTGGACAAGCGCGGCTATCACGAGAATGAAGACGATTGTCTGCATGAAAGCCAGTCCGAGCGGATCGAGCAGATAAAACTGGATGAGCCATGTGACAGCCGTTGAAATTGCCATCACGAAGGTGACGGCAGCGCCCATGCCCATTGCCGACGACAGTCGTTTCGACACCCCGAGGAAGGGGCAGATGCCGAGAAACTGCGACAGGACTATGTTGTTGACAAAAATTGCCGTGATGATAATCGAAAGGTATTCCATGGTGTCAGTTGCGCTTTCTCAAAGTGTTGAACAATGCGATCATGAATCCAAGAGCGATAAAAGCTCCGGGAGCGAGGACAAACACCAGCGAGCCAAACTCTTCGGGATAAACTGTCAGGCCGAAGATGGTGCCGGTGCCGAGCAGTTCGCGCACGCAGCCGAGCAGTGTCAGAGCAAAGGTGAACCCCAAGCCGATGCCTATGCCGTCGCAGAGCGAGTCGGCAACGGAATGGCGCGAAGCAAAGGCTTCTGCACGACCGAGCAGAATGCAGTTAACAACAATCAGGGGAATGAATATGCCCAGCAGTTTGTCGAGGGTGGGGAGCCATGCCTGCATACACATCTGGAGCACGGTGACGAACGTTGCGATCACAACGATGTAACATGGAATGCGCACCTGGTCGGGCACAAGCTTCTTGATGGCCGAGATGGCCACGTTAGAGCATATCAGCACTCCCATGGTTGCCAGGCCCATCGACATGCCTGTGATGGCGCTGCCGGTGGTGCCCAGAGTGGGACACATGCCCAGGAGGAGCACAAAGGTGGGATTGTCGCGGACAATGCCGTTGAGAATTATGCGGAGCTTGCTCATTTGGGAGAGTTGACGTAAATGGTGAAACACTTTGAAGCGCGGTTGATGGCTTCGAGAAATGCGCGCGAAGTGATTGTGGCGGCGGTGATGGCATCGACCTGACCGCCATCCTTTTTCACGGTCAGGGGCTCTGTCGCCGGGTTGAGGCCTATGACACTGCGCGAGTCTTTAGGATCACGGAACCATTGGTCCATCTTGGCTCCCAGCCCGGGAGTCTCGGTGTGGGCGAGAACCTGGTAGCCCGTGATGTTACCCTGCGCGTCGAAGCCCACCATCAGGCTGATGCGGTCGGAGAAACCGGAGTCGGAATAGGTCTGCACGGCAGCTCCGGCAAACTCTCCGCCAAGCGTGCCGGGAAAGAACGGGAGCGCCTCGGCCTCGCCGTCGGGCGTGATGCTGACAGCATCAGCCACAGGGTTATTGTCGAACTCAGGTGTTACGGCCGCGATGGCTTCCTGGCGGGTGCGGTCGGCCGATTCGCTGATAGGCTTCTCGGTGAGCGAGTAGACAGCGGCAAGGATCGCTGCGGCGAGGATGGTTATTGTGCCGAGCGATGCGATCATGCGCGGCAGTGATGCGTTTGAGCGGCTCATCGGGCAGCCCTCCTTTCTTCAGCAAAACGGCGCGGACGGCACCAGCGGTTGAGCAGGGGTGTGACGGCATTGCCCAGCAGAATGGCGAACGACACACCTTCCGGATAGGCTCCCCAGTGACGGATAACGATTGTCAGCACTCCGATCAACACACCATAGATCAGCATTCCTGTGCCGGTCATGGGTGATGTGACGTAATCGGTAGCCATGAATATCGCTCCAAGCAACAGTCCGCCTCCAAGCAGCTCCATAGCGGGGTCAGAGCCCACCAACAGCGCCATCAGAGCCACCGTGACAAGGATCGCAACAGGGATATGCCACGTTATCACCCGGCGCATCAGCAGCCATGCGAAGCCCAGCAGCAGAGCAATGCCTCCAACCTCGCCGAGCGAGCCTCCGGTCTGTCCGTAGAGCTCTGCTTGCAGCGTTGATGCCGCTCCGCCTAAGGCAGTCGGGCCGGTGATAGCGTCGACATAGCTCCATGTCTGCCCCGGAACGGGCCACGATGTCATGAGCATCGGGAACGACAGCAGCAGGAACACACGTCCCACCAGCGCGGGGTTGAAAATGTTGCAGCCGAGACCTCCGAAAGCCATCTTGCCGATGCCAATGGCGGCCACGCATCCGATCAGGATGGTCCATACAGGGAGATTGGAAGGCACGTTCAGGGCCAGCAGCAGGCCTGTAAGGAAAGCCGAGCCGTTGAGGAGCGTGCAGCTGCGGCGGAGCATGAAGCGGTTGATGGCCCATTCGGTGAGCATGCAGCCCGCGATGGAAACGGCGATGACAATGGCCGCTCCCAGACCAAACTGCCACAGCGCAACGGCCACGGCCGGAAGCAGGGCAATGCTCACCTGCCACATGCACCATGAAGTGGAGTGGGGGGCATGGGCGTGAGGCGAGCCGGTGACTGTCAATATTTCTGTCTCGTTCATTTCTTTTGAGATTTCAGTAAGGCGGTGGCTCTCTGCTTGCCGAGGCGGATAAAGTCGAGCAGAGGTCGGTAAGAAGGACACACGTAGCTGCATGAGCCGCATTCAATGCAGTCGGTCACATGCGCGTCGAGGCCTTCGGCGGTCATGCCGAGGCGCGCATAGTTGGACAGGAGGTAAGGCTCGAGACCCATTGGGCATACATTGACGCAGCGCGCGCACCTTACGCAGGGCTGCACCTGATTTGCCGGAATTTCGGCCTCGGTAAGCATCAACAGGCCAGAAAGACCTTTGGTGGTAAAGGTGTCGGTTGAGGCAAGAGCCTTTCCCATCATCGGGCCACCGGCAATGATTTCCTTCACTCCTTCAGGCACTCCGCCCGCCGCTTCAATCAGATCGTTAAGCGGGGTGCCGAGCGTCACGAGGTAATTGCCGGGACGTTTGACATTGTGGCCGCTGACGGTGACAATGCGTTCCATCAGAGGCTGTCCCGTGGTCATAGCAAGATTCAGGGCATGGATTGTGGCCACGTTCTGCACAATCACTCCCACAGCCGAAGGGAGCGCCCCTGACGGTACACGGCGACCTGTCAGCGCTTCAATAAGCTGCTTTTCGCCTCCCTGCGGATAGCGTGGACGCAGCGCGGTAATCTCGATGCGGGGATCGGTCGACGATGCTACTGTGAGAGCCTCGATAGCCTCAGGCTTATTGGCTTCGATTCCGATAATGGCACGGGTGAGCTTGAGCGAGTCGAGCACAGCCGACACGCCCGCTATGATCGATCCGGCATCGCTCCGCATCAGTGCGTCGTCGCATGTGAGATAGGGCTCGCACTCGGCTGCGTTAACCACAAGGGTGTCGATAGTCGCGTCTTTCGGAGGCATGAGCTTGACCTGTGTAGGGAATGTGGCGCCACCAAGTCCCACTATACCGGCCTTCAGGGCTGCCTGAGCGGCATCGGCCACCGGCTCGAACTCCACACTTCGGTGCGGATCGGCAGTGTCGGTGGCAATCCTTATCGCCTCAACGGGGAGTCCGCGGGCATCTTTAACCGTTGTGATGGCAGTGACGGTGCCGTGAACGGGTGAATGGACCGCAGCCGACACGAATCCGCCCGGCTCGGCCACAACCTGTCCGCGCAACACCTCATCGCCTTTGGCCACCACAGGGCGCGCGGGAGCACCGATGTGCTGACTCATCATCAGGGTGACTTCGGCGGGAACCGGAATCACTTCCACCGGCTTGCCCGCCGTCAGCTTGTTTTCGCGGGGATGGATCCCTCCTTTACTGAATGTTTTCATTATTCTCGGCAGGCTGAGGTTTCTTAACAGGGAAATTAGCGGTGTGGATTGCTCCGGTGGGGCATGCGTCGACGCATTTGCGGCACAGACGGCACTTGTCGGGGTCGATCCATGCCAGATTATCTTTAATGGTTATAGCTTCGAAGCCGCAAGCTTTCTGACACTTCCCGCATGCAATGCAGGCCACATCACACACTTTGCGCGCCACAGCTCCTCGCTCACGGCTGCTGCAGGCCACCCACAACCTCAGGTTGCGCTTGCCTTTGGGGCGAAGTTCCATCAGGTTGCGCGGGCACGCTGCAATGCAGGCTCCGCAGCCTGTGCAACGGTCCTGATCAACCACCGGAAGACCGGTCTCGGGATCGAGCTTGAGCGCATTCCAGCGGCAGGCGTCGACACAGTCGCCGCAGCCCAGGCATCCGAACGGACACCCGGCGGTGCTCACACCGTTCTCGATCGCACAGCGGCGCGGACCCGTGTAGAGTGCGCTTGTGCGCTTAAGGTTTGCCACGCCGTTGCATTTCAGCACGGCAAGCATCGGCACTGCCGGAGCCGCGGCAGCCAGCCCGGTTATCTGAGCGATTTTTTCCATAGTTCCCGGTTCGGCCCCCGGGCAGTTTAGACCGTCGAGACTCTCGGCGGCAGCGCATGTAGCTGCGAAATCATGACACCCGCTGCGTCCGCATCCGCCGCAATTGGCGCCGGGGAGCAGGCATTCGATTTCGGCAATGCGCGGATCCTCATCAACGTGAAACCGCTTCGACACGATCCAGAGCACCACGCTGCCGAGGATGCCCAGACCGCCGAGAACGGCCACCGATACAAGTATTGTCGTTATCATTGTGTTACTGAATCATTGTACTTTCATACTATAGGGGTGAGGGTCCATCTGATGCTGCGCGACAGCTTCGGGCCGAAGCGCCACAGCAACAGATCATAGAGCCCCACAGCTCCGATTGCAATCAGGATCACGGCCCAGCGGGCCATGGCAGTGGATGTCAGCGGCATCAGCACAGCCAGAAAGATCACCAGCGGCATAACCAGAGTCCACACTATAGCCAACCCCTGCGACCGTTCGTCGACCGAGGCCTCGACAGTCATCCCTTCGCGCAGGCCGTTGACCGAATCAACGCTGATGCGGATCGTGCCGCCGTTGTCGGCTTTCGAGCACAGGTCGGCCAGACGGCAGCCACCGCATGACTCCGTGCCTGAATCTATTATGTGAAGCGTTACGTCGTGCCCATCGATGCTAACAATCGTAGCCTTATGGTTCACCGGTTCATCCATGGAAGAGAAGTGTATAGACTTAAGGTGTGGATTTGAGGCGCAAAATTAGCGAAAATTTCCTCACCAACACTCGCGCGGCGCCCTAAATTTTGCTAATTCCCCGAGCAATTTTCTAATTGCAGAAAAAAGTTGGAGCGATTAACGAGATAATTTCTTATATTTGCAAGCTGAAAAAATATCGAAATAATTTTAACCATCAATAAATCTTAAAAAACACAATGCAAAGCAAAGGAACCTTGGGAAGCGTCGTAGCCGGCGTGATAGCCGTTTTCCTCGTGCTGATCTGTCTGTTTTATCTCTCGTTTACCTTCGTTGGTAACCGCTATGAGGATAAGGCAGAGGCTTATGCCAGCGAGCAGGCAGCCAAACCCGACGCCACCCCCGACACCTACCGTCTTGCCAAGAGCGAGTATCTGAAAAACATCGCTAACGACAAAGTTTGGCTCGGTTACACTTTCAATGAAGTCCAGAAACTCGGTGTGGGCCTCGGTCTTGACCTGAAGGGCGGTATGAACGTAACACTTCAAGTGTCAGTGCCCGACATTCTCCGCTCGATGGCTAACGCTGAAGGCAACCCCTACTTCGAGCAGGCAATCGCCGCTGCCGATTCAGTAGCAAAGGCCAACCGTTCGGCCGATTATGTCGACATTTTCCTTGCTCAGTATAAAAACCTTGATCCCAACGGAGATCTCACCGTGCTTTTCAAAGATCAGGTTAAGCGCGGCGACAGCTTCGAGACTGTCAAGAACGCCCTTCATCAGGAAGTGAAGGACCGTGTCAGCTCATCGACCAATGTGCTCCGTGCCCGTATCGACCAGTTCGGCGTTGTGGCCCCCAACATTCAGGAGCTCGAAAAAGATGGCCAGATTCTTCTGGAGCTTCCCGGTGTGAAAGAGCATGAACGTGTTCGCGAGCTGCTCAAGTCGTCGGCCAACCTCGAGTTCTTCGAAACCATGCCTCTGGCTGAGGTACAGTCGTCACTGATTGAACTCGACAACATTCTGCGCAACGACTCCACCGCCAACGGCCGTGGCCTGCTGAGCTATTTCAGCGGCATGGGCAATCCGCAGTATATTGTGGTGGGTGTAGCAACCGAAACCGCACGCGACACCATCAACTCTATCCTCGCTTCTGACCTGGCCAAGCGTATCCTTCCCTCAAATCTCAAGCTTGCATGGGGTGTGAAGCCCGACACTCAGGTTGAGAAAGATTCGCTCGGAAATGAGAAGCCCCGTCAGTATTACAGCCTCATTGCCCTGCGCACCACCAACGGCAAGGCAGCCCTGTCGGGCGATGTCGTGACCAGCGCCACCAGCGACTATGACGCGCAGAACGGCACCGGCAACTATGTTTCGATGAACATGAAGCCCGATGCAGCACGCCAGTGGGCACGCATCACCGCCGCTAATGTCGGAAAGCCCGTGGCTATTGTGCTCGACGATCAGGTTTATTCATATCCTAACGTTAATCAGGCCATCGAAGGCGGCCGCTCGCAGATCACCGGCAACTTTACCACCGATGAAGCAAAAGACCTTGCCAACGTGCTCAAGTCGGGTAAGATGGCAGCCAAGGTCGACATCATCTCCGACACCGTTATCGGTCCGTCGC
>CAZKXM010000068.1:0-10141 GCA_964556785.1 uncultured Bacteroides sp.
CTTTGATTGCATATAGTGATGAAATTTGATTTTTACACTGTAGGTTACACGTCGACACTCCATCCGGGCGCGACCCGTCAACGTGCAAAAATAATCAAATTTCCGCGAACAACGGTTATGAGCCTCCAAAAAATCGGCTCACTCTCCGTCACCGGCCATGGCACGCAGCTGCGACAGGGCTTCGGCGGTCACCTCGGGGAGAATTATGCGGCCGGTGCATGCGCGCCCGGTAAGGGTTCGCCCCAGATGCGACAATGCCTGATGACGGTCGGCCACGGCAACACTCTCAATACAATTGGCAGGTTTCTCCTTATTTGCCTTTATCATGATTGTTCCCTCATCGTTGATCACGAGCGACAGGAACCCGGCAGCTGCTGCGCGACGATAATCGGCCATAGCAGAGTCAAATTCGCGGTCAAACGCTGCCACGACGGCATCGAAGGTCGCCTCTTCCAGCCCGTGCCGTTCAATAAAGCGGTCCATCAGCAGCCGGAAGCACCGCAGCGTGCAACGGGTGTCAGACCCCGCGCGGTGCGGACCCTCGGCATCGTCCTGAATCTGCAGCTCGGAGCATATCGTTCCAAGGCCCACTCCCTCACGGTAGTCGAACCCGTGGTGTCGGCCGTGAATGAGCCAGAACCAGTCGCGCAAGTCGAGCACGCGCTTTGTTTCGAGCCGCTCGATCTTTTCGGCTCTGAGATGTGAGATGTCGTTCTCAAGAGCGAATCCGATCATGTAGCGGCAACGGTCGACAATGCGCTGCACCCGCGGCACACGCCATGCAAACTTCGGACACCCTTTGGTCATGGCCGGAGTGATGCCGTGGGGCACCTTGCTCCATCGGCGCGAACGGGCTGGTGTGAAAAGGCTCTCGAATATGGGGTCGAGACTAAGATCAACAACAGCCAGCTCGAGCATTTCGTTCCTACCGGTGAACTCGGCATCGAGGCCTATGCATTCGCCGTGTTTAAGCGATCCGGTAACCGTGTCAAGCCGTTGCTCCATGACTGCAAAGTTAGCAATTAGTTCAATTCTGAAACACCATGGACCCCGTGACCTGTTGAAAAAACGCAGTCACGGGGCTCATGTTATGCTCTATAATGACGAAGGATTATCGTGTGGGAAGCGCTCCTGCCCTTACATCGACCAGAGGATCGTCGACACCTGAGCCGGTCACTCCGCCGGGCACATCGTCAGCCGAGGCAACAATCTTGACATTATAGGTCATATAGGCCATGCCGACCGACTTACCCTCCTGATAAACGGTTGAATTGATCTGAAGCGCGTAAGATCCTTCAGGCATCGAGGCGGTGTCGAATGCCATTCCGAACGGCTCTACAATCACGGTGCCGACAAACTGGAAGTTCCAGTAATAGGACACCGCTCCCAATGTAGCTTTAGCAGTTCCTTCCAACGGGGTGACATTGATGGCATCGATTGCGAGCTCGTCGCCCTGAACCACATAAAGCACCTTGTCGACATCGGTGGCGCCTGAATAGTTGACAGTGAGATCCACTTCGGGGAGATCATCTTCTGAACTGCATGACGTGAGCATAAGTAGAGGCAGAGCTGCCAGGAACAGGAGGGAGAATATCTTTTTCATAACACTAAGTTCTTTTTGGGGGGTTGTGATGAGTAAAATAAACGTTTCTTTTATCTTACAACAAGCTGAAAGCCCAAAAAGTTACATTCCTGTTACAAAAATGCGGAATTATTTCATCTCCAGCCGCAAAATCCTTTCTGTTGAAGGAGTTACAGGATACAATGCCGAACCACGATATCCAACCACCCACAGAACACGCCCGTTCAGTGTCAGCACCCTGACATCCTCCTTGCGGTCGAGAGCCACCTTAGCATCGCTGAGGATATCGCTTACCAGCCGCGATCCTTTCATACCGAACGGCTGCATGCGGTCGCCCCTGCGCCAGCGTCGCAGCTCCCAGATTCCCGGTTCAGCGAGCACTGACGCGTCAAGAAACAGCACTCTGCCGCTTCTGTCAGGGCGGAAATCTTCGCCACTAATCTCACTCACACTGAGCGGAAGCATGAACGGCGACTCAGTGCTAACCCCCTCGAAACCTTGCGTCTGATAAGGTCTGAGCACGCCCCGGTCGAGAAGCCACACCTCTCCGCTGCCGCTACGGAAGCGCCGGCCCGACTCATGCGCCGATGCAACAATTGAATCTGTTGATTGGCGCGCAAAGCCGTATTGCGCAAGCAGAGCATAGACAAACGCCTCAGGCATAGGCTGCGAGTTGACTATCGCAGCGATGTTCCACCCCTTGTCGCCGCCCCTGAAATTCATGGCCGCGGCATTGACAAGCGAGTCGAGCAGCCTCCGGCTCTCGTCGATGTGAGCCATGGAGCGCGTCACGGCGCGGTCAAAATCAATCGGGAGGGCAGCAGCGCGCAATTCAGGGAGAGCCTCGTTGCGAAGCCGGTTGCGCAAAAATGCTGCCGAGGAGTTGGAAGAATCGACAACGTAGCCATAGCCCGACTCGCTCAGATAGCTTTCGATTTCGCTACGGGTGACATCGAGCAGCGGGCGGATAACGGCCCCGTTGCGGGGTTGCATCCCCTTGAGTCCTCTTGGCCCTGCGCCCCTGATGAGATTGATGAAGAATGTTTCTGTCTGATCCTCGCGATGATGGGCCACGGCGATTGCTGCAGCCTCGCAGCGCTTTGCAAGCTTGTCAAACCAGCCGTAACGCAGCTCCCGGCACCCTTCCTCAAGCCCTATTCCGCGCTCGGTGCAATAGCCGCGAGTGTCAAACTCCACGCATTCGAAGTCAACCCCCATATCGAGCGACAACCTCATCACGGCGGCACGGTCGCGCTCGCTCTCGGCTCCCCGCAGCCTGAAATTGCAATGAGCGGCAATGCAGCGGTAGCCGAGAGCTTTCATTGCCACAAGCAAAGCCACTGAGTCGGCTCCGCCGCTCACTCCCGCGATCACCGTTGCCTGACCCTCGGGCAACAGCGAGTGCTCCCGTATAAAATTGCTGATCTTCGCTTCGAAAGGATGCATTATGACAAAGTTAGCTCGTTGCCGTTCTCGTCAGCTAATTTTTTACCGGCCTGAGGCAACTCTTAACCCTTTTTAACAAAAAACTATCTTATCTTTGTTCTCATGGTTGACGCGATAGCCCGCTGGCTCACACAAATTGCCGACACGGTTTGCGGTTATCCGCTGTTTTTCGTCCTCATCGGGGGCGGACTCTTTCTCTTTGTCTATTCGGGAGCGGTGTCGCTCAGGCGTCTGCCCAGAGCCGTTGCCGAGCTCAGGCGCCGTGAAGACAGCGGCCGCGGACAGATAACATCGGCTCAGGCTCTGGCCGGAGTGGTGAGCGCCACTGTCGGCATGGGCAACATTGCCGGTGTGGCCATAGCGCTGGTGATGGGCGGCCCGGGAGCTATCTTCTGGATGTGGGTTAGCGCTCTTGTCGGCATGTGCACCAAATATCATGAAGGTGTGCTGGCCATAAAATATCGCGGCGCTACCGACGGCGGCGACCCTGCCGGAGGCACCATGCACATCATCGACCGGGCACTCGGTCCAAAGTGGCACTGGCTCGCTCTGTCGTTTGCCGTGGCAGGCATGTTCGGCACCCTGTGCATCATGAATGCCAACCAGCTCACCGAGGCTGTCACCACTCTTCTCAGTCCCGGCGAAGAAAGAATCGAACTAAGGTTCCTGATCGGTCTTGCGATTGCAGCGGTGGTGTCGATGGTGGTGCTCGGCGGCATCAGGCGAATAGCGAGGGTTGCTTCGTGGCTTGTGCCATTCATGGTTGGAGCCTACTTCATGATGGTGGGCTATATCATTATAATCAATGTAACCGCCGTGCCGGCCGTGTTCGAGTCGATTTTCCGTGAAGCTTTTTCGCTCCGCGCCGGCTGGGGTGCGCTTGCGGGGATCGCCATCATCGGGGCGCGCCGCGCAGCCCTCGTCAACGATGCCGGTGTGGGAACAGCCACGATTATGCACGGCGCGTCGAAAAACGAGCACCCGGTCCGTGAAGGCCTCATAGCCATGCTCGGGCCGGCGATCGACTCGGGCTTCGTGTGCACACTCACGGCCCTGGCCATTCTGCTCGGCACCGACCTTACGGCCATCGACTCGCCCCGCGGACTCTCACTGGCTATGGATGCCTTCGGAAGTCAGATTCCCGGCGGCGAATACCTGCTGATGTTTGTCGTGACATGTTTCGCCGTGTCGTCGATGTTCAGCTACTCTTTTTACGGCACACGTTGCGCATCATATCTTTTCGGCGAACGCAAGGCCCGCTTCTACACCTATGCGTTCATAGCCTCGCTGGTGATATTTGCCGTGATTCCCGTCACGGCCGCCGTGAGCCTGTGCGATCTGTTTTATGCCCTGATGGTTTTCCCCACCATGTTCACCGTGGTGTATCTCTGCCGACACGTCAAGGAGGAGACTCACCGTTATTTCTCAACAAAAAATGAATCCTGAAGAAAAACTTGCCCTCGAGGAAAAAGTTGTGGAGATGCTCCGCACGGTTTTCGACCCCGAGATTCCCGTAGATGTCTACAGTCTCGGCCTTGTCTACAAAATCGAGATTGACGACGACGCCAATCTTCATATCGATATGACTCTCACAGCCCCCAACTGCCCGGCTGCCGACTTCATTGTGGAAGATGCGCGCATTAAGCTCGAAAGCATTCCGGGAATAAAGAGTGTCGACATCCGCATTGTCTTCGAGCCCGAATGGACAAAAGACATGATGAGCGAAGAAGCCAAACTTGACCTTGGATTTCTGTGAGAACCGACGGCCCGGTATATTTCGCTTCCGACATGCACCTCGGGGCTGCATATATTCCCGACCCCAGGAAGCATGAGCGGATGATTGCCGACTGGCTCAGGCGGGTTGTGCTCCCCGATGCGTCGCGGCTCTATCTGCTCGGCGACGTGATTGACTACTGGTGGGAGTATCGCACGGTGGCTCCGCGAGGATTCGTCCGCTTTCTCGGAGCGCTCGCCGAAGTTGCCGACGCGGGCGTGGAAGTGACATGGCTCAAGGGCAACCACGATATATGGATCCGCGACTATCTGCCTAACGAGATCGGCGTGAGGGTGATCGACGGAACCCTGATCGAATCAATCGGTGGCAAACGGTTTCTGATGGAGCACGGCGACGGTGTGGGCAATCTGCCCGCCGGCTTCAGAATGCTCCGCCGGCTGTTCCGTAACCCTGTGGCGCAGGCTCTTTACGGCGCCATCCATCCACGCTGGACCATCGGGCTCGCCCACGCATGGTCGTCACACAGCCGGCGCAAGGGTGGCTACATGCGCGATGCCGAGCGAACCGACACCGACGTTATCGCGCCGCTGCTCAATTTTGCCACCGGCTATGAGTCGGCCCACCCGGGCGAGATTGACTACTTCGTGTTCGGCCATGTTCACCGCACTGCCGACGTCGCTCTGCCTGCAGGCGCGCGGATGGTGGTGCTCGGCGACTGGCTCACCCGCTTTTCCTACGCCCGTTTCGCCTCAGGAAAGCTCGAATTGCAAATTTATCACGACGATAATTAACTGATACACTTTGTGTTGTGTCAACAATTTGCACAACTATGTTTGAAAACATATAAAATTATTTGTTGGCGCATATTATCGCCTGTATCTTTGCAACCACAAACCTATTACAATCTTTTTTACCTTAGAAATTGTACCTATTGGAAACTCATAAAAAAGAGCAGCGCGAGTTGCTCTTTTTTATTTTTATAACAGCGGCAAAAGGCTTAAATTTGCCGCTGTAACAAATAAACACCTCACGATCATGAGAAATTTCCTTTTTGCTGCAGCAGCCGTCGTGACACTTTCGGCCTGCTTCAAAACCGGCTCCACTTCGCCCTACACACTCACAGTTCCGCTCGACGCCGAAGATAACAACACCGTGGCCTACCTTGTTAATTTTGACAGCGGTGAGAAGATCGACTCGGCGCTGGTGGAGAACGGCGAAGTTGTGTTTCGCGGAGGTATCGAAAAGCCGGTGATGGCTCGTGTGATCCTCAACGGCACAAACCTCGGCACATTCATTCTCGAAAAAGGGGATCTGACACTCGACCGTACCAAAAGGCTCGCCACCGGTGGCGAACTCAACGCACGCCTCAACCAGATATCGGATTCGGTTGACTATTACGAAACAACCTACCGCAATCTTGGCTATGCCGACTCGCTGCAACGCGAAGCTCTCAGCAACCGCTTCGATGCCTTCCAGTCGCGCATCATCAAGGAAAACTCCGACAACCCTATAGGCCTTTACTATTTTCTGCAAAGCGCCTACGACATGCCCGATCTCAAGACCTTCAACGCTGCCATAGCCAACTATCCCGCGTTTGAATCGAGCAAGCATGTGGAGGAGCTCCGGGGATCGTTCACCGCGAAAGAGGCCACATCGCCAGGCCACAAGTTTACCGACTTCACCGGCTACAGCAAGGAAAATCCCGATTCAACCGTCAGCTTCAGCAGCTATGTGGGCCAAGGCAAGTGGACTGTGGTCGACTTTTGGGCAAGCTGGTGTGCTCCCTGTATGCGCGAGATCAAGGTGATCAAGGAACTCTATAAGGAATATGGACCCAAAGGGCTCGACGTTGTGGGTGTGGCCGTGTGGGACGACCCTGAGAACACCCTTCAGGCCATAAAGGATCAGGAAATTCCATGGAATCAGGTGATCAACACCCAGACAACGGCCACCAAGCTTTATGGCATAATGGGCATCCCTTGCATTCTGCTGCTCGATCCTCAGGGCAACATCGTGGCGCGTGATCTCCGCGACGAAGACCTGCGCAAAGCCGTTGCCGACGCTTTAGCGGAATAACCACGAGGCCGCCGAGGCATCAGAAGGCATGCGCCAGTCGCCGCGTGGCGACAGACTAATGCTGCCCACCTTAGGGCCGTCGGGCAGACATGAGCGCTTGAACTGCTGGCTGAAGAACCGGCGGATAAACGTGTTGAGCCATCGGCGTATCTCATCGTCGGGATACTCGTCGGGGCTGAACGCCTTGCGCGCGAGCATGAAGATGCGCTCAGGGGTGAACCCGTAGCGGATCATATAGTAAAGGAAAAAATCGTGCAGCTCATAGGGGCCCACAAGGTCCTCCGTGCGCTGCGATATCGTGCCGTCGGCACTCGCGGGAAGCAGCTCGGGGCTCACAGGAGTGTCGAGAATGTCGAGCAACACCCGGCGCAGCTCGCTTTCAGGCCCGGCGGTCATCGCAAACCATCTCACCAGCCATTTCACAAGTGTTTTGGGGACTCCGGCATTGACGCCATACATCGACATGTGGTCGCCGTTATAAGTAGCCCAGCCGAGAGCCAGTTCCGACAGGTCGCCCGTGCCAAGCACAATTCCTCCCGTCTGGTTGGCTATATCCATCAACAGAAGCGTGCGCTGCCGGGCCTGCGAGTTCTCATAGGTGACGTCGTGCACCTGGGGATCATGCCCTATATCGGCAAAATGCTTCATCACGGCATCGCCGATCGGAATTTCACGGATTGTCACGCCGAGAAGCTCCATCAGTCTGACAGCATTGGAGTGGGTGCGCCCCGTGGTGCCGAAGCCGGGCATGGTCACACCGATAATACCCTTTCGGTCGAGCTTCAGCCTGTCGAAGGTGCGGGCCGCCACAAGCAATGCGAGTGTCGAGTCGAGGCCTCCGGAAATTCCCACAGTCAGACTCCGACAGTTGATAAAGTCGAGGCGCCGTGCCAGTCCGGCCGTCTGAATATTGATAATTTCTGCGCAACGCTCGTCGATCTCCGCATCATCGTCAGGCACAAACGGGCGGGGACGCACCTGGCGGTAACGCAGGTCGCTCTCCCCTTCGGCATGATCCTGCGGAGCGGGGGGACATTGTACAGCCCCGGTGTTGCGCGCACAGTCGGCAAAGGTGGTGATGTGCATGCGGTCGTGGCGCAGAGCCTCGATGTCAACATCAGCTATCGCAGTCACCCCGTCGGTTTGCCAGCGTCTGGCACACTCGAGCATAGTGCCGTTTTCGGCAATCATGGCCTTTCCGTCAAACACCAGATCGGTCGACGACTCTCCATAGCCCGCTCCGGCATATAGGTAGGCACACAGGCAGCGGGCCGACTGCTGTTTAACCAGAGCTTTCAGATATGAGAATTTGCCGATCAGATCATCTGATGCCGACAGGTTGCATACAACCTCCGCTCCGCTGAGCGCCATCTCAACCGACGGTGGCTGCGGCACCCACAGATCCTCGCAGATCTCCACACCGACATTTACACCGTGACAGGGATACACTCCGCATGTTCCGGCATTGCCGAACTTTGTAGGGGCCTCAGTGCCGGGAGCGAGCGGAGTCCACCAGCGGCGTTCATAAAACTCGTTGTAGTTAGGCACGTAGGTCTTTGCCGTCAGACGCACCTCGCCGCCCCCTACAAAAGCCGCGCAGTTGAGCAGCCCCACCGGGCTCCGCAGCGGCAAACCGACTATGAAGCAAACATTCAGGCTGCGCGAACGGCCGATGAGTTCCTCAAGCGCTTTCTCGGCAGCATCGAGCAGAGTGCGCGAATGAAACAGGTCGCCGCAGGTATAGGCCGTCAGACCGCACTCAGGAAACACGGCAAGTTCCACACCTTCGCGTTCGAGACGCTCAAGCGCCTCCACTGTCTGCGAAAGGTTGAACGCCACATCTGCCACATTGACACGCGGAGCAACCGCCGCAACCCTCAGAAAACCTGACTTCATAAGCTCTTGTTGATTTTGTTTGACGACAAAGATAATGAATTTTTGCCGCGGGCTCTAACCAAATTGGCACGTGATTTGTTAAAATACTGAACATAACATTTCAACTAACAGCATAATCATGAATTTCAACAATTTTACCATCAAGTCACAGGAGGCCATCCAGAAGGCTGTCGAGCTTACCCGTAACTCGGGCTCTCAGGCAGTTGAGCCGGTCCACCTGCTCAAAGGCGTGATGACCGAGGGAGAAGCTCTGATGCAGTTCATCTTTTCGAAGGTGGGCGCCAATGCCGGCATGATCGCTCAGCTTGTTGACCGTGACATTGCCTCGCAGCCCAAGGTTTCGGGCGGTGAGCCCTATCTGAGCCGCAGCTCAAACGATGTGCTTCAGAAGGCTCTCGACATCGCCAAGAAGCAGGGCGACGAATATGTCACCCTGGAGGCAATGCTCCTTGCAATCTTCGCCATCAATTCGCCTGCATCGACCATCCTCAAGGATGCCGGACTGAGCGAACGCGATCTCCAGAGCGCCATCGCCGAGCTCCGTCAGGGAAAGAAAGCAACCGACCAGAGCGCTGAGGAAAGCTATCAGGCTCTGTCAAAATATGCCATCAATCTCAACGAACGCGCCCGTCAGGGCAAGCTCGACCCGGTGATCGGCCGTGACGACGAGATCCGCCGCGTGCTCCAGATCCTCTCGCGACGCACCAAGAACAACCCGATGCTCATCGGCGAGCCGGGTACCGGTAAAACCGCCATTGCCGAGGGGCTCGCCCAGCGAATTGTGCGCGGCGATGTGCCTGAGAATCTGCGGTCGAAGCAGATCTTCTCGCTCGACATGGGCGCCCTTGTTGCCGGTGCAAAGTATAAGGGCGAGTTTGAGGAACGCCTCAAGGCAATTGTCAACGAGGTTACCCAGAGCGACGGTGAAATCATTCTTTTCATCGATGAGATCCACACTCTTGTGGGTGCCGGAAAGGGTGAAGGCGCCATGGATGCCGCCAACATCCTCAAGCCTGCTCTGGCGCGCGGAGAGCTCCGCTCGATCGGCGCCACCACGCTCGACGAGTATCAGAAATACTTTGAGAAAGACAAAGCGCTCGAACGCCGTTTCCAGAAGGTGATGGTCAACGAGCCTGACGAAACATCAGCTATCGCGATTCTGCGAGGCCTGAAAGAACGCTATGAGAACCACCACAAGGTGCGTATCCGCGACGAGGCGATTATTGCCGCCGTCACTCTCTCAGAGCGCTATATCACCGACCGTTTCCTCCCCGACAAGGCGATCGACCTTGTTGACGAGGCTGCCTCAAAGCTCCGCCTTGAGATGGACTCCGTGCCTCAGGCACTCGAACGGCTCCTTTTTCCGCAACCCCGAAATCGGCGCCGACCTGCTGCAGCCCGACATG
>CAZKXM010000069.1:0-10111 GCA_964556785.1 uncultured Bacteroides sp.
CCTGGATTCTCTACATGGTCGGTGCGATCCTCGCTCTTATCCTCAACTGGCTCGGTGTGCCTGCGCTTGCTTTCTGTCTGGGCATGTTCATTCCGCTGCAGCTCAATGTGCCGATGCTGATCGGTGGTGCCGTAAGCTGGTTTGTCAGCTCACGTTCGAAAGATAAAGCCATCAATGATGCGCGCCGTGATCGCGGCACACTGATCTCTTCAGGTCTGATTGCCGGTGGCGCCCTCTTCGGAGTGTTTGCCGCTCTTACTAAGTTCCTCGGATTTGAATATACCAGCCCCTTCGGCGTAATCACAACTCAGACAGCAGGTGTGATTATTTATGCCGCTCTGATCTGTTACCTCGCTTGGGACAGCATGCGCGTTAAGCGTTCATGAAAAAGATCCATCGCGATATTCTGGCGCTCTCCGTGCCGGCCGTAATCGCAACCATAACCACGCCCCTTTTAGGGCTTATGGACACTGCGTTTACGGGCCACATGGGGGGCGCCGTGTATCTTGCCGGAATTGCATTGGGAGGAAACCTGTTTAATCTCGTCTACTGGCAATTCGGGTTTCTGCGCATGGCAACCAGCGGACTCACTGCTCAAGCTGTAGGGGCAAGCGACGAGAAGGAACAATGGTTCGTTCTTTACAGATCGCTTTCGTTCGCCCTTGTTGCCGGATTGATTCTGATTGCGCTCCAATGGCCTATTGCGATGCTCTACAAGTTTCTTGCCGACCCCGGCGGGAGTGCATGGGAGCAGGCGCAACTCTATTTCTCCATCCTTATCTGGGGTGCCCCGGCAGTACTTGCTACAACCGCCTTTTCAGGCTGGTTTGTCGGGATGCACTCATCGGCAAGGGCCATGTGGATGTCAATTGCCATCGATGTCGCAAACATCATTCTTACAGCTGCGCTCGTTCTCGGCTGCAAAATGAAGGTTCCCGGTGTTGCGATCGGTACTCTGGTAGCTCAATACACAGGATTGTTCGTCGCTGTTGCTCTCGCCGTCAAAGGAAAATCTCTGCCGCGGTTCAATCTGAAGGAACTGATTGTTGGCAAGGAGCTGAAGCGATATTTCAGTGTGAGCAGCGATATATTTCTGCGCACGCTCTGTATAATTGCCGTCACGCTGTGGTTTACGAGAATGGGTGCAAGGTCGGGAAGTACTGTCCTGGCGGCCAACGCGCTGCTGATGCAGCTGTTCATTCTGTTCAGTCATGTGATGGACGGACTTGCCTATGCCGGCGAAGCTCTTGTGGGGAGCGCCGTTGGAAGGCGTGATCGCCCTGAACTGATCAGTGCCGTAAAGGCGTTGCTTAAATGGGGCGTTGTTACAGCCTTGATATTCACAACAATCTATTTCTTTTGCGGTGAGGAGGTGCTCAACCTTCTGAGCGACGATGAAGGTGTGAGGATAACAGCTCGCGAGTATCTTCCTTGGGCAGTGTCGATACCGTTGCTGTCGTTCGGCGCCTTTATTTGGGACGGAGTGTTCATTGGCGCAACTGCTACCCGATCCATGCTGGTGTCGATTGCCGCGAGCACGGCACTTTTCTTTGTGCTTGAGTTCGCATTAAGGCCATCGCTGGGCAACAATGCACTGTGGATAGCTTTTCTGGCTTATCTGCTGTTTCGGTCGGTGTCGCTCACAATCATATTTTCATTATCCAAGTCTTGGCAACTTCGCCAACGTTAATTATCTTTGCATGTGTTTTTGCGTAGCCGAAACACACTAATATTTCAGAACAAACGATAATCTATCAATACCATGCAAACCAGGTTAATTGAGTGCGTCCCCAATTTCAGTGAAGGACGCGACCGCGCGGTGATCGACGCAATTACCGCGGCTATCACATCAGTTGACAATATCAAACTTCTCGACGTTGATCCCGGTGAGGCCACCAACCGTACGGTTGTGACTTTTGTCGGTGAACCCGACGATGTTCTTGAAGCTGCGTTCCGCGGCATAAAGAAAGCGGCTGAACTGATCGACATGAGCAAGCACCACGGAGCACATCCCCGAATGGGTGCGACCGACGTGTGCCCTCTGATCCCCATCAGCGGCGTGACCCTCGAGGAAGCTGCCGAAATGGCCCGCGGCCTTGCCAAGCGGGTTGCTGACGAGCTTGGCATCCCTACATACTGCTATGAAGCCGCTGCCTTCACTCCCGAGCGCAAGAATCTGGCTGTTTGCCGCGCCGGAGAGTATGAAGCTCTTCCCGAGAAGATGAATCATGAGGGAAAAGGTCCTGATTTCGGAGACCGTCCCTTTGATGAGGCTGCCGCACGCACCGGTGCTACTGCCGTGGGAGCTCGCGACTTCCTTATCGCAGTTAATTTCAACCTGAACACTACCTCTACCCGTCGCGCCAACGCTATCGCCTTTGACGTTCGTGAAAAAGGCAGACCTATGCGCGAAGGCGGAAAGCCCAACGGGAAGCCCATGAAGGATGAAAACGGTAACACAATCATGCTTCCAGGCACACTTAAGGGCACTAAGGCCATCGGCTGGTTTATTGACGAATATGGCATCGCTCAGGTGTCGATGAACATCACCGATATGGCTCAGACACCGCTCCACGTTGCGTTCGATGAAGTGAGCAGAGCTGCTCGCGAGCGTGGTGTGAGAGTGACAGGAACCGAGATTGTGGGACTTGTTCCCAAGCGTGCGCTTGTTGAAGCCGGCCGCTACTTCCTCCACAAACAGCAGCGCTCAACCGGCTTGCCTGAGAGCGAGATTATCCGCATGGCAGTGCGCTCGATGGGTCTCGACGAGCTTCGTCCGTTCGTTCCTGAAGAAAAAGTGGTTGAATACATGGTTGCCGACAAGAATTCCAAGAAACTTGTCGATATGACCTGTACTGAATTTGCCGATACCACAGCTTCTGAGGCACCTGCTCCCGGCGGTGGCTCGATTAGCGCATATATGGGCGCTCTTGCAGCAGCCCTCGGCACTATGGTCGCCAACCTTTCTTCTCACAAAGCCGGTTGGGATGACCGCTGGAAAGAATTCTCGGATGTTGCCGACAAGGGCCGCGAGCTTCAGGACCAGCTCATCCACCTTGTTGACGAGGATACCGAGGCATTCAACCGTATTATGGCCGTGTTCGGTATGCCCAAGTCAACCGATGCTGAAAAAGCTGCACGTGCCGAAGCAATGGAGAGCGCTACCCTTTATGCAACTCAGGTGCCTTTGCGCACTATGGAAACAGTTGTCAAAGTGTTCCCAATCCTGCGTCAGATGGCCGAGAAGGGCAATCCCGCATCTGTCAGCGACGCCGGTGTCGGTGTTCTTGCTGCTGAAGCTGCCGTGCAGGGTGCCGGCCTTAACGTGCGAATCAATGCCGCAGGTCTGAAGGACACTGAAGAAGCTGCTCGCCTGACCGGCCGTGCTGCCGAACTCTGCGAACTCGCAGTCAAGGAGCGCTATGAGATTCTTAACATTGTGAACGATATAATCAACAAACAATAATGACCCTTAAGGAATTTCAGGATGATATACGCGCCGGCATTCCGTCGAAACTGCCCGCGCCCAAACCGGAACGTGACCCCAAGGTGAGCCACGCTCCCCGCCGCAAGGAGATTCTGACCGACGATGAAAAGCGCCTCGCGCTCCGCAATGCCCTCAGATATTTCCCGGCTGAAATGCATGCCGAACTTGCTCCTGAGTTTGTGGAGGAGCTCGAGGACTACGGCCGAATCTACATGTATCGTCTGCGTCCCGACTATGATATGTATGCCCGCCCTGTTGAGCACTACCCTGCCCGTTCGCGTCAGGCTGCAGCGATAATGCTGATGATCCAGAACAACCTCGATCCGGCTGTTGCTCAGCATCCTCACGAACTGATCACCTATGGCGGCAATGGAGCTGTGTTCCAGAACTGGGCGCAGTATCGTCTCGTGATGAAATATCTGAGCGAGATGACCGACGAGCAAACCCTCGTAATGTACTCCGGACATCCGCTCGGCCTGTTCCCGTCTCACCCCGATGCGCCGCGCGTTGTCGTTACAAACGGTATGGTGATTCCTAACTATTCCAAGCCTGATGACTGGGAGAGAATGAATGCTTTGGGTGTGTCGCAATACGGCCAGATGACGGCAGGCAGCTACATGTATATCGGTCCGCAGGGCATTGTTCACGGAACAACGATCACTGTTCTCAACGCTGCCCGCTCACTCAGCAAGGACGGCGATATCTCGGGCATGCTCTTTGTAAGCTCCGGTCTGGGAGGAATGTCGGGCGCTCAGCCTAAGGCAGCTAAAATTTCAGGTGTGGTGAGCATCACTGCCGAAATCAATCCTGCCGCAGTTGAAAAACGCCATTCACAGGGTTGGGTTGACGAGGTGTTTACCGACGTAGACGCTGTTATCGACCGCGCACTTGACGCTGTGGAGAAGCGTGAAGGTGTGTCGCTGGCTTATCAGGGCAATGTTGTTGACCTGTGGGAACGTCTTGCCGAGCGCAATGTCACAGTTAATCTCGGTTCTGACCAGACTTCGCTTCACAATCCCTGGGCAGGCGGTTATTATCCCGTCGGCTACACTTTTGAAGAATCGCTCTCGATGATGGCCGAAGAGCCCGAACGTTTCCATGACGCTGTTCAGGAGTCGCTTCGCCGTCAGGTGGCTGCAATCAACAAACTCGCCGAACGAGGCATGTATTTCTTCGATTACGGAAATGCGTTCCTCCTTGAATCGTCGCGTGCGGGTGCCGACATTATGTCAGCCGCTAACGACGGATCGTTCCGCTATCCCTCTTATGTGCAATCAATCATGGGTCCGCGATTCTTCGACTATGGTTTCGGTCCTTTCCGCTGGGTTTGTGCCTCAGGCGATCCCGAAGATCTTGCCGAAACCGACCGTCTTGCTGCAGAGGTGCTCGAAGATATGCTCAAAACAGCTCCCGATGATATCAAGGGTCAGCTTGCCGATAACCTCCACTGGATTCGCGAAGCTGCCAAAAACAAACTCGTTGTAGGCTCGCAGGCACGCATCCTATATGCTGATTCAGAGGGCCGTATGCGCATCGCGCTGGCGTTCAACAAAGCTATTGCCGACGGTCGCCTGAAAGGCCCGGTTGTTCTTGGCCGCGACCACCACGACGTGTCGGGCACCGACTCGCCTTACCGTGAGACATCAAACATCACCGACGGTTCCCAGTTTACGGCTGATATGGCTGTGCAGAACATGGTTGGCGATTCGTTCCGCGGCGCCACATGGGTATCGCTCCACAACGGTGGCGGTGTAGGATGGGGCGAGGTGATCAACGGAGGCTTCGGTATGGTTATCGATGGTACTCCCGAGGCAGAACGCCGCATACGCCGCATGCTTTTCTGGGATGTGAACAATGGTATTGCACGCCGCAGCTGGGGCAGAAACAAAGGCGCGATGGACGCAATCCGTCGCGAAATGGAACGCACTCCCGAGCTCAAGGTCACTCTCCCCAACATTGCAGATGATTCAATAATCGAAAACGCTTTTAAGAAATAATGTCAAAAACACATCATATCTCGGCCGAATGGCTGACAATCGACCGGGTGGCCGAAATTCTGGCCAACAACGAGAAGCTCGCTCTGAGCGAGGACGCAATCGCACGAATTGAAGGCTGCCGCCGTTATCTTGACAACAAGATGGCTTCGGCTACCGAACCTATCTATGGCATCACCACCGGTTTCGGCTCGCTGTGCAACATCTCGATCAATGCCGATCAGCTCAGCGACCTGCAGAAAAACCTTGTGATGTCACACGCATGCAGCGTGGGCGAGCCAATGCCCCGTGAAATCATCAAGCTGATGATGCTCCTGAAGATCCAGAGCCTAAGCTACGGAAATTCCGGCGTGCAGCTGATCACGGTTCAGCGCCTTGTCGATTTCTATAATCACGACATCATACCCCACGTGTGCCAGCAGGGTTCGCTCGGCGCATCCGGCGACCTTGCACCGTTGGCCAATATGTGCCTCCCGCTGCTCGGCCTCGGCGAAGTCTATTATAAAGGCGAACGCCGTCCTGCAGGCAAAGTGCTCGAGGAAATGGGTTGGGAGCCTATCACACTTCAGTCGAAGGAAGGCCTCGCACTCCTCAACGGCACTCAGTTCATGAGCTCGTTCGGCGTGTGGTCGCTCATTCAGGCCCGTCGTCTGAGTAAGCTTGCCGACAAGATCGGCTCGCTCTCGCTTGACGCTTACGATGGTCGTATCGAGCCCTTCTGTGATCCCGTTAACCGTGTGCGTCACCATAAGGGTCAGATCGAGACAGCAGCCAATGTCCGCCATATTCTCGAAGGTTCTGAGCTGATCAAGATGCCTAAGAAGCATGTTCAGGACCCCTACTCTTTCCGATGCATGCCTCAGGTTCACGGAGCTGTGAAAGACACTCTCGCTCATGTTGAACATGTGCTTGAAGACGAGATCAACAGCCCGACCGATAATCCTACCGTGTTCCCCGAGCTTGACATGATCGTGTCGGCCGGCAACTTCCACGGCGAACCTATCGCATTGCCCATGGACTTCCTCTGTGTTGCAATGTCGGAGCTTGCAAACATCTCAGAGCGCCGCGTATATTGCCTGATTTCAGGCAAGCGCGAGCTTCCCTCGTTCCTTGTCGCAAAACCTGGTCTCAACAGCGGCTTCATGATTCCGCAGTATGCTGCAGCTTCTATCGTCAACCAGTCGAAGGGTCTCTGCTGGCCTACAAGCTGCGACTCTATCCCCTCGTCGCAGGGTCAGGAAGACCACGTGTCAATGGGTTCAAACTCCGCCACCAAGCTTGCCCGCGTAGTCGCCAACACAGAACGTGTGCTCGCTATAGAGCTGCTGAACGCTGCTCAGGCACTCGAATTCCGTCGTCCGCTCCACACATCGCCTATGCTCGAAGAATGGGTTACTGAATTCCGTCGCCTCGTGCCGTTCGTTGACAATGACATGGTAATGTATCCTCTGATCGAGAAATCAGTTGAATTCATCCGCGAGAATCCGTGAGCACTCTTCTGATTAAGAATATCGGACAGCTGCATGGGGTTACTGACTCCGTGCAGCCCCTACGCGGATCTGAGATGGATTCCACAGGGGAGATCCGTGACGCCTGGCTGCTGATTCATGACGGTCTGATCGAAGCGTTCGGCCCGATGGACAGTTGCCCGGACCGTAAGGACTCCGATGTGTTTGATGCAGAGGGAGCTATCGTGACTCCGGCGTTCTGCGACAGCCACACCCACATCGTTTATGCCGGAAGCCGCGACGGCGAGTTTCTTGATAAGATCAACGGCCTGAGTTATGAGGAGATTGCCCGTCGCGGCGGTGGTATTCTAAACTCGTCCGACCGTCTCGCCGAAGCCTCTGAAGATGAACTCTTTGAGAGTGCACTTCGCCGTCTGCGCCAGGCAGCATCGAAAGGCACAGGAGCCATCGAGATCAAGAGCGGCTACGGTCTGACAACAGAAAGTGAGCTCAAGATGCTCAGGGTTATCCGTCGTCTTCGCGCAGCAATGCCTGAAGTGACAGTGCGTGCCAATTTCCTTGGTGCACACGCTGTAGGGCGCGCATTCGCTGGCCGTCAGAGCGAATATGTCGATCTGATCATAAACGAGATGCTCCCTGCGGTCGCCGAAGATAATCTGGCTGATTTTGTCGATGTGTTCTGCGACGAAGGCTTCTTCACCGTTGAGGAAACCGCCCGCATTCTTGATGCAGCCCGGAAATATGGCATCCGTCCGAAGATTCATGCCAACGAGCTCGCCGTTTCTGGAGGAGTGCAGGTAGGTGTGGAGTACGGTGCTGTTTCGGTTGACCATCTTGAGCGTATCGGAGCTGAAGAAGTGGAGTTGTTGTCGAAGTCTGACACAGTCGCCACAATGCTTCCCGGGGCATCTTTCTTTTTGGGGATGCCTTATGGCCCTGCACGTATGGCGATTGAAAACGGTTGTGCCGTTGCTCTTGCTTCAGATTGGAATCCCGGATCTTCACCCTCAGGCTCAATGCCTTTCGTGTGGGCACTGGGTTGCATAAAGATGAAACTGTCACCTCAGCGTGCGCTTAATGCCGTGACGATCAACGGCGCTGCCGCAATGGCTCTTGCCGACAAACATGGCTCGATCGCGTGCGGCAAAGCTGGATCGGTGGTTATCTACGAACCGTGGGTGCCTTCGCTTGCCTATATCCCCTATGCCTACACCGAACCCACAATACGTCAAGTTGTTCTCAAGGGTAAGCTAATCTGACAGATTTTCACTACATTTGCGGTGAAAATCTAATTACAGATATGCATACACGCGACTACTATCTCGACCTTATACATGAATCCTTACAGTCCCTTCGGCTTCCCAAAGAGCCGGAGGGGCTTTACTCTCCTATCACCTATGCGCTCGATTGCGGCGGTAAGCGTCTGCGCCCGATGCTGACACTCGCCTCGGCCGACGCGTGCGGGCTTGATCCCGAACAAGCGGTTAACCAGGCTTTGGCCATTGAGATCTTCCATAATTTCACGTTGCTCCACGACGATGTGATGGATAAGGCCGATGTGCGCCGCGGACGTCCTACTGTTCATGTGAAATGGGATGAAAATACGGCTATCCTGTCGGGCGATGCAATGCTCACTCTCGCAACAATCGTCCTTTCCCGAAATTCAGGCGAGACACTGCCCTCTCTGCTTTCGATGTTCAACCGAACGGCAATGGAGGTCTATGAAGGTCAGCAATTTGACATGGACTTTGAATTGCGCGAGGATGTCAGCATTGACGAGTATATCAACATGATTTCGCTCAAGACATCGGTGCTTCTCGGCTGCGCATGTGCTTTAGGTGCCATCCGCGCAGGTGCCGAAGCTGAAAAAGTGAAAGCGCTGTATGATTTCGGGCACATGCTCGGCCTTGCATTTCAGCTGCAGGACGACTGGCTTGACACATTCGGTGATACTGCTGTGTTCGGTAAAGAGATTGGAGGTGACATTCTAAACGGTAAGAAAACATGGCTTCTGATCAATGCGATTGAGCGTGATCAGGATGGCGAGATTGCCCGCTGGCTCAAGATCAACGACCGGCCCGCCGAACGCATTTCGGCAGTAACAGCAATCTATCGCCGTATGAATCTTCACAACGAATGCGAAAGAGAGATCAACCGGTATATCGATCTCGCTGTAAAGTCGCTCGAACAGGCTCATCTGAGTTATGAAGCGCATAATTTCTTCGAACAGCTTGCTGAGAGCACCCGCGGCCGCGCTAACTGATTCAGGATGGAATTGATCGATACCCACACCCATGTTTATCTCCCCGAGTTTGATCAGGACCGCGAGGAGGTAATCGAGAGAGCGCTACAAGCCGGTGTAACCCATCTGATTCTTCCCGCCACAGAACCTGAATCGCTCCCAGCTATGAAGGCCATGAAGCAAAAGTGGCCGGCGAACATCAGCATGGCTGTCGGCCTGCATCCCACAGATTTAGGTGATGATCCCAAGGCGCGACTCGCAATTGTCAACAATGAGGCAATAACCGGAAGTTACGTTGCCATCGGTGAAATAGGCATGGATCTCTATTGGGACAAATCGCGCCTTGACGAACAGATGCAGGTGTTCGATGCTCAGATGCGTCTCGCCGCTGAGGTTGATCTGCCGGTAATCATACATTGCCGCGAAGCGCTCGATCCCACCCTTGAAGTGATCAGCGGACTTGAACGCGTTCCATCCGGAGTGTTTCACAGCTTTTCAGGAACAGCGCAAGATGTTGATAAGATCAGACGTTACGGCGACTTCTATTTCGGGCTCAACGGTGTGGCAACCTTCAAGAATTGCCATGTCACCGATGCAGTATCCGAAATCACGTTCGATCGGCTGTTGCTTGAAACTGATGCCCCCTACCTTGCCCCCGTGCCCAAGCGAGGACGCCGCAACGAACCCTCGTTTGTGGTTCACACATGCCACCACATTGCCAGCGCAATCGGCTGCACACCTGATGAAATCGCCTCCAGTACAACCCTTAACGCAAAAAAACTCTTTGCACTCTAAATTTTTCAGCAAATAAATTTGCATATATCCGGCGAAACACCTACTTTTGCAAAGCTTTTTGAAAGCGATGATTCGCTAGCTCAGCTGGTAGAGCACAACACTTTTAATGTTGGGGTCCTGGGTT
>CAZKXM010000070.1:0-9894 GCA_964556785.1 uncultured Bacteroides sp.
GCTCCCAAAGCAGGTGCGCTAACCGGACTGCGCTACGCCCCGAATCGGATGCAAATTTAGCGAATTCTTGCTATATTTGCATAATAATTCACTCATAAAATCACATCACTGAAATGAACAAGCTGTTGCTTCTGTTGCTGTCTGCACTGCTGCTCACGGGCTGCGCCGGAGGCCGGAGCTCTGACTCTGACCCGCTTTCGGGAGGCGACACGCTCACCCAGGCTGCCGAGGCACTGCGACTGATTGAGTTTGACGGATGGACTCTTGCAGAGATCACCACTCCGTGGGATTCGGCCGCTCCGCCTCAAAGAATAGCAATGGTGGATCGCGATGCACCGCTGCCCAAGCTGCCGGAAGATGTGACGGTGGTGAGAGTGCCGCTTGAGCGCGCCATAGTGACCACGACGGTTGTCGGCGCTGCAATTGACCGGCTGGGCAAGGCTGATGCGATCGGCGGGGTCACAGATGCCCCGTTTTTCCGCACACCGGCCATAACCCGCGGGATTACCGACAAACGGATTGCCGACTGCGGCACAACGAGCTCTCCGGTGGTCGAGAAGATAATCGATGTGAACCCCGACGCGTTTCTGGCAACTCCCTATGCCGACAGCGACCATTCGGCAATAGCCAAAATGAAAATCCCGGTGGTGGAGATGGCCGACTACATCGAAACCACGCCGCAGGGACGCGCCGAGTGGCTCAGATTTATCGGCAGGCTGTTTGGCAAAGGCGAGTTGGCCGACTCGCTTTACAACGCCTCGATGGCCGAGTACTCGCGACTTGCCGCACTGACAGCCGAAGCGCCGGTGAAGCCGAAAGTGATAACGGAGAAACTCACATCCGGAGTCTGGTATGTGCCCGGAGGCCGGAGCTACATGGCGCGCCTGATTGCCGACGCCGGAGCCACTTATCCTTTTGCCGACAATGAATCGACAGGCTCCATTGCGCTCGACTTTGCCGCCGTCTACGACCGCGGTGCCGATGCCGACTACTGGATTCTCAAAAGCTACGGCGAAAACCTGACTCTCGCCGACATTGTTGCCGACAATCCACTGTATGCCAAGATCAAAGCGGTTTCAACCGGGGGCGTTTACTCGGCCGACACCGCTGAGTCGCCCCTGTTCGAGGAATTTCCGTTCCGCCCCGAGCTTCTGTTGGCCGATTATATCCTGATTTTTCACCCGGAACTGGCCGAAAAGCTACCGCCGGCACGATATTTCCACAAAGTAGACTGACCCCGATGGCCGACACTCTCCCCGCCTCGCGGCAAACCGCCGCAACCATGCTCCTGACGGCGCTGCTGGCCGTTGCGCTGGCCGCCGTGTGTCTGTGGCACGGCAGTGTCGACATTCCCGCATCGCAGGTGTGGAGCGCTCTCACGGGAGGAAGCGTTGACCGCGAGGCATGGCGCGTGATCGTTCTGGAGACGCGTGTGCCGATGGTGGTCACCTCGCTGATTGCGGGCGCCGGACTATCGGCGGCCGGACTGCAGCTTCAAACAACCTTCGACAACCCGCTGGCCGGACCGTCGGTGCTCGGTGTGTCGACAGGGTCGTCGCTCGGCGTAGCTATCGTGATGCTCGCTCTCGGCGGCAGCGTGGCCGGCGTAGGCGGCAGTATCGCAGCAATAGCGGGAGCCCTTGCTGGTGCCGGGCTGGTGACACTGATCCTGCTGGCAATGTCGCGGATGGTCAACTCAGGCACCATGCTGCTCATTGCGGGCATAATGATCGGCTACCTTGCTTCGTCGGCAATCTCGCTGCTGAGCTTCTTCGCCCCGGCAGGTGGTGTGAAAAACTATGTGGTGTGGGGGCTCGGATCCTTCTCGTCGACAGGAACCGACAGGCTTCTGTGGCTCGCAATACCCGTGGCTGTCGCCCTTATAGGAAGCCTGCTGCTGGTCAAGCCTATGGACGCGCTGCTTCTGGGCGAGCGCTATGCGGCCTCGATGGGTGTCAATGTAAAATTGGCCCGGGGAGCCCTGCTGACAGCCTCGAGCGCGCTGACAGCTTTCGTCACGGCCTTCTGCGGCCCGATAGGGTTTATCGGCCTTGCCGTGCCCCACATAGCGAGATTCCTCACAGGATCGTCGTCGCACCGCACACTGCTTCCCGCCACCATGCTCTGCGGCGCCACTACAGGATTGCTCTGCTCCGCCCTGACCATCCTTCCCTCCGAAGGAATCCTGCCGATCAACGCCATCACCCCGCTGGTGGGTGTGCCGGTGATCCTTTACATCATTCTGCGTCGCAACCGGCTGCACTATTTCAACTGACAATCGAAAATGGCCTTTCTAACCACCCACTTCCTCAAAATAGGCTATCCCGGAAAGGATGCCGCTGTGGCCGGGCCTCTCGACCTGAGGCTGGAACAGGGCGTCATAACCGTTTTGCTCGGGGCCAACGGGTGCGGCAAGTCGACGCTGCTGCGCACTGTGAGCGGGTCACAGCGCCCGCTTTCGGGCTCGATCAGCATAGGCGGCAAGCCACTCAGCCGCATGAGCCTTGCTGAGAAGGCCGGAACCGTGAGCCTTGTCTGTACCGACCGCACGATGTCGGGCGGACTCACCGTGGAACAGACGGTTGCCTTGGGGCGCCAGCCTCACACAGGTTTCCTCGGGCGACTCTCGGCACACGACCGCGAGGTGGTTGACCGCGCAATGTCGACAATGGGAATCACCCACATGCGGCGCCGCTACACGGCAACGCTGAGCGACGGTGAGCGGCAGAAAGCCATGATTGCGCGGGCGCTTGCTCAGGAAACGCCCCTGATTCTGCTCGATGAGCCCACCACATTTCTCGATGTCGCCGCACGCCTCGATGTGATGGCGCTCCTGAAGCATCTGGCTGATGAAGGGAAAACGATCCTGCTGTCAACCCACGATATTGCCGAAGCGCTTGCCGTGGCTCCTCAGGCCTGGCTGATGGCCAACGGAACCGTCACCTGCGGGAGCGTCGACGCCCTCGTTGCATCAGGCGCCTTCAATCACCTGTTCAACAACCCAAACATCAAGTTCAACCCCGTAAACCGCACCTTCACTCTTTAGCACCCGACAGGAGGGAGCGGTAGAGGTCGATGTAGCGGCGGGCGATGGTTTCGGAGGAGAATTTCTCGGCCACGCTGCGGTGAAGCGCCTCCCGGTCGGGCTTCTGTGAGAGCGCCCAGAGAATGCCCTCGGCAAGTGCCTGCGGAGTGCGCTCGGCTGCTATATAGCCGTTCTTGAGATGATCGACGATGTCACGCTGACCGCCGCGGCCAAATGTGACGGGGATCGCACCCGCAGCCTGTCCTTCAATGAGTGTGCCCGGGAGTGTCTCATACTCCGATGCCGACAACACTACATCAGACGAGGCGTAATATTGCCGCAGCAACCGCGGATCGGCCACACGACCCACGTAGATGTAAGGAAAACGCAGCCGGTCAAGAGCATGGGTGTCGCGCAGGTCGCCGAACAGGATTATGCCGGTTTCGGCAATCTCGCCGGCATGATTGTCAAACAGATAGTTGAGCGCATCGATAGCCATGTCGAGCCCCTTGATGGGATCGTCAAGACGCGCCGCGCCCATCACGATGCGGCGACGCGTGGGGATGGGATCGAACGACGGGAAATTCTCATAGGGCTGAGTCGGGAACGAGTCCACAGGAAAAGCGTTAGGAATAACATCGACAGCCACATCGCCCAGAAGCGATGACCTTTTGCAGCACTCGGCCAGCCACGAGCTGACAGCCACGAAATGGAACGGCACGTTGGAATAGAGCTCCTTCTTCTTGATCCACACGCGGTGGCTCAGGTCGAGGGGATTGTTGCTTCGGAGCAGCGGACAGCTGCCGCACTCGCGCTCGTAGTTGGTGCACGAATGCGCGTGATGGCATATACCGGTCATGCACCACATGTCGTGCATTGTCCACACGATCGGCTTGCCAAGCTGACCAAGACGCCTGAGCCCGCGCAGGCTCACAACTCCCTGATTGATCCAGTTGAGGTTAATCACATCGGCCTCCCTGATCCACGGATGCTTGGCCAGAGCCATGCCTGTCGATGCGGTCGACACCATGAACAGCCGGTCGCGCCGGCGGCCGTTGGCCGCGAAGATCTGGACTCTCTCGGCAAGAAACTTCAACACGCGCTTCCACCGGGGCTGGAGCAGATAGACGTCGCCGTCGCGGGGATCGCTCATGCGGGTGTAGACAACCATGCGGGCATCGACTCCACAGGCTCTCAGGGCCTGCATGAGGCGGTAAGTCACTACGGCGGCTCCGCCGAGACGATCGGAGTGGCACACAAGGGCCACCTTCAGGGGCTGGGTAGATTTCATTTGACGGTCGGTTTTGCGTGTCGGTGCGGGATGAAGGAGGATATGCTGATTTTTTCAATGCGGCACACTGCCACTATATAGGCTGCCAGAAGGGGGGTGCGCACGGCCATGTCGATCCACTCGCGGCCGGTGGAAATCGCCACCGAGAGAACCCACAGGGCGATCGCCGATGCGAAATAGAGTGTGAGCCGCCTCACGGGATAATCGATAGGATACTTTTTCCGGCCCACGAAATAGCTTGCGAGCATCATAACGCCGTAACATGCAAATGCCGCGAGCGCACAGCCCATATAGCTCATGCGCGGCACCAGAATGATGTTGAGGGACAGCGTCACGGCCAGACCGAGCAGCGAAAACCACATTCCCCATTGTGTTTGGTCGGTGAGTTTATACCACAGGGAGAGATTGAAAAACACCCCGAAGAAAAACTCGGCTATCATGATTACCGGCACAACCTTCAGTCCGCTGAAATAGCTGGGCGATATGAAGTATTTGAGGATGTCAAGATAAAACATCACACCCAGAAAAATCACCATGGCGAAGATCACGAAATATTTCATGGCGTCGCTGTAGGCCTGAAGCTTGTCGCCGCCGCGCTCGCGGTTCTGCGAGAAGATGAAGGGCTCGTAGGCGAAGCGGAATGCCTGGATGAACATCACCATCACGATGGCGATCTTATAGTTGGCGCCGTAGATACCGAGATCTGTCATGGCCTGTGCATGATCGCTCACGAGCCACGGGAAGATCACCTTGTCGATCGTCTGGTTCATGATGCCGGCTATACCCAGCACAAGCAGCGGCCATGAATAGCAGAGCATGCGCCTGAGCAACTCACCGTCAAACCTCCACCTGAACCCGCGCAGCTCGGGGAAAAGCAGCAGAAGCGTTGCCGCCGAGCTCACAAGGTTGGCAAGGAAGATATAGCCGATCTGCGGCACTGCGCCCGTGAGCCAGGGCCATATGAGAATCCACCAGAGATTGAGACCTATATTAAGGGCAATGCCGATAAGCTTGAGCGATGCAAAGCGCATGGCGCGCCGCCTGTAACGCAGATAGCTGAACGGGATGGCCGTGAAAGCGTCGATTGCCACGGCAGCAGCCATCATGGCCACATACTGAGGATGGTCGGGACACTGCATGGCGCCGCTCACCGGCCCGAGGAAGCAGAGCACAAGGATCAGGAAAAGAGCCGACGTGCTCGCAAGGGAGATGAGCGAGGTTGAGTAGACCTTCATCGGGTCGTCGCCATACTTCTCATGGTTGGTGAAACGGAAAAACCCGGTTTCCATGCCGTAGGTGAGAATTATCAGCGCCAGCGCCACGATCGAATAGATGAATGTCACAACGCCATACTCTGCGGCGGCAAACTTGATGGTGTAGAGCGGCACGAGGCACCAGTTGAGGAATCGTCCCACAATGGAGCTCACGCCATAAATCGCCGTATCTTTCGCTAAAGATTTTATGCCTGCCATCAGTCAAAGAGTGAAGCGGTTGATGTGTCGGCAGCTGCACCGAGATGGGTGCGCGCCAGAGGGGTCACCTCGCGGCCGCGGGGAGTGCGCCTTATGAAGCCCTCCTTTATCAGGAAAGGCTCATAGACCTCCTCGATCGTTCCGGGGTCTTCGCCCAGCGCGGTGGCGATAGTTGTCAGACCCACCGGGCCGCCACCGAATTTGTTGATTATCGTGGTGAGAATCTTGTTGTCGATCTCATCAAGCCCGTAACGGTCAATGTTGAGCGCTTCGAGGGCAAAGCGCGCGATAGCCGGATCGATAGTGCCTGAGCCTTTCACCTGCGCGAAGTCGCGCACTCGCCGCAGTAGCGCGTTGGCAATGCGGGGCGTGCCGCGGCTGCGCAATGCGATCTCATGGGCCGCCGAGGGTGTGCACTCCACATTGAGCAGGCGCGCCGAGCGGGCTATGATGCGTTCGAGAATCTCGTGGTCATAGTATTCCAGATGGCAGTTAATGCCGAAGCGCGCGCGCAGGGGCGATGTCAGCAGGCCGCTGCGGGTTGTGGCGCCCACAAGAGTGAACGGCGACAGGGTTAGCTGCACCGACCGCGCTCCGGGGCCTTTGTCGATCATGATGTCGATACGATAGTCTTCCATGGCGGAATAGAGATATTCCTCCACCACAGGGCTCAGACGATGGATCTCGTCGATAAACAGCACGTCGTTCTCCTCGAGCGACGTCAGGATGCCGGCCAGATCGCCGGGCTTGTCGAGGACGGGGCCGGAGGTGACCTTGAAGCCCACACCGAGCTCGTTGGCGATAATGCCGCTCAGAGTGGTTTTGCCAAGCCCGGGAGGGCCGTGGAGCAACAGATGGTCAAGAGCCTCGCCGCGCATGCGGGCCGCGGCCACAAACACGCGCAGATTCTCCACAATCTTGTCCTGACCGCTGAACGAGTCAAACGACAATGGACGGAGAGCCTTCTCGACATCGCGGTCGCGCTCAACGGGGTTAGCTGATGAATGAATATCGAAATCCAAAGCGGTTCAGTCAATAAGCGGTTTTATAACTCTGCAGCAATCACTGATCCCCGGCGGCCTTGGCGTCGGGAAGAGGATCGAGGGCAGCCGTGAGATCGATGCGCTGCTCAAGGAGCGAACGCAATTCAGCGCGGCATCTCTCCACATATTCGGCCGGGGCGTCGGGGCGTTCAACCTCGGCAGCCATGTGAAATATCTTCAGGGCGAGGTCTGACAGCCGGCCGATCTCAGCCGCTGCAGTGCCGTCGCCGCCTGTCAAAAGGTTGCTGAAATAAGCCTCGAGCTCCTTCACCGTTTCTGTGCGGACATGCTGCAGCTCGCCGGCGCGTCCATGCAGCTCGCTGACCTCCTGAGGGTCGGCATGCGGGTCACCGGTAATCTCCGCTATGTGCCACAAAACGGTGTCGATCCAGCTCAATGCGAAAAGAGTGTGTTCAACCGTGCCCTCTGCAAACGGATTGGCAGGGTCACTGTCGATATCGTCGGTTTCATGATAGAACTGAACTGTGTTCCAGAATATTCGGTTGGCTTTCTCAGCGAAGTTCATTGTGAGAGCTCGATTTGCGGTTTATTTTACAAAAATAGAAATTTTTTTGAATATTCACAGGCCGATCACCGCAGAAACCGACGAGCGCACACCGCCATCAAACCCGGCTATGCCGATTCCTTCAGGGCGCAGGGTGTAGCTGTAACGGCTCATGCGGTAGCCCACACTCACTCCGCAGCCAATCCTGCTGGTAACCCGCAGGTTCACCCCGGCATTGAGCATTCCCACAGGGGAGCCCCGCCCAACATCGACAAGGGCGGTTTTCAGTGCGAGATTGCCGCAATAACCCGCGGCGGCCGAGGCATTGAAATCAACCCGCCGGCTCAACGGGAGCGTGAAGATCGCTCCGGCTGCCGCTCCAACGGAATTCTGCACTCCTACGTAAGTTTCGCCGAGGTCGAGAGGCGTTGACGTAAGGGCGACATCGATCCCCACGCTCCATCGCGGCGCAACCGGAAGCGAAGCCCGCAGAGCTGTCTCCATGGCGGGGAACCGCCTGAGCCGCACGTTCCCGCCGAAATCGGGATTGGCACAGCTCCAGAGCAGTCCTGTGGATAGGCCCAGGCAGGCGCTCTGCCAATGTGCAGGCGCAACATCGGCCTGGCGGCCGAAAATAAGGTCGCCGAGATAATATCCCACTGTCGTCGCCACTACTCCTACTCCGGCACCTGCAACGGCATCGACCGGATAATGGCGCCCGGAAATCACCCTTTGCGCCGTAACAGCTGCGGCAACGGCATACGATCCCACGGCATACCACGGCGAGATCTGGCCAAGCTCGATAGCAGCCGCCGTGGCGCCCATAAACGCCCATGCGGCGTGGCCCGACGGGAAGGATCGGGTGTCGGTGCCATCGGGACGCTGACGGTGAAGAAGATGTTTAGACGTGTAGACCCCGCCGTTCATCAACACTGCACCGAAAGCTTGCGATACGGCCATCCGGCCCCAGTTGCTACGGGTTTTCGCGCCGCAGGCCTTCATGACCCACGGAAACGCCAGCGGGACATACTGGCCGACGTCAGCAAGCGTTGATGAATGCTTACCTGCCACAGCTCCGTCAATGGCATGCGGGGCACTGCGCGTGGCCGCTGCCGAGACTGCACCCTGTGCAAAGAGCCCCGCACCGGCCGCGGCAGGAATCCACAGGCTCTCCGCGGG
Organism: uncultured Bacteroides sp.; assembly: GCA_964556785.1. Taxonomy (GTDB): domain Bacteria; phylum Bacteroidota; class Bacteroidia; order Bacteroidales; family Muribaculaceae; genus CAG-1031. Next base: position 8,516 of record CAZKXM010000070.1, read on the forward strand.
CACTCCGCGCCGCGAAGCGACGGAATCGGCCGGTGTCACGGCAGCAAGGGCCGAAACAACGGCAAACATCGCGGCAAGCAGAGCGGCCGTCAGTCTCCGCATCATTCTATCAACATCCACGCCAGAGCCGACGCACCGAGAATGGCAGCCTGGCTGTGAGGAAGCTGCGACAGAAGGATGTCGATCTTTCCGCCTGTGTGGAAAAAGAGCAGATTTTCCTCAAATGCCTTGCGAAGCGGCCTCAGGAGCATCTCTCCGCTGCGTGCCAACCCTCCGAAGAGCACGATTGCCCTTGGCGACGTGAACGAAGCGAAATTTGCAAGCGCCTCGCCGAGCACCCGTCCGGTGAAATCGAACACCTCGCAGGCGAGTTCGTCGCCGGCCGAGGCAGCCTCAAACACCTTGAGCGACGTCAATTCATCTTCGGGCACATTGCGCAGCACCGACTCGCGTTCGGGATGCTCGCGCAGCAGATAGGCAGCAGTGCGCGCCACTCCGCGGGCCGATGTGTAGGTTTCGAGACATCCGCGGCGTCCGCAGCCGCATTCACGCCCGTTGCGCTCCACAATTATATGCCCCAGCTCGCCGGCCAGGCCTTCACGCCCTGTCAGCAGGTTGCCGTCGACAACAATTCCGCTGCCAACGCCGGTTCCGAGCGTTATCATTATAAAATCGCGGATGCCGCGCGCCGCGCCATAGGTCATTTCGCCCACGGCCGCCGCGTTGGCATCGTTGCTGATCGCCACCGGCACTCCGAAGGCAGCGCCCATTATGCCGCTCACGTCGATCGGCGTTGGCCAGGGCAGGTTGGCATTGCGCTCGATCATGCCGGTGCGCAGGTTGGCCGCCGGAGCGCCCACCCCTATTGCCGAGGGAAACGGAGCGCCGGTGTAACTGCACATGTTGCGCGTTTCCTGAAGCAACGCGTCGACAAACGCATTGAAGTCGGCATGGCCGTTGGTTGACACCTGTCCGCGCGCCAGAATCTCGCCGCGGGCATTCACCAGACCCAGCACGGTGTTTGTTCCGCCGAGGTCGATTCCAAGAACTGTCTTGCTCATATAGTGCAAAGATAATGCAAAAAAAGGAACGACCGTTGTGCAGTCGCTCCTTTTTCTATTGTGGTTTTGTTAACCTGTGAGAGGGTTATTTCACGGTCACAGTGTAGGGACGCTGTGAGAGGTCAACCGTAACGGTGTATTCTCCCTCGCCCGGAGAGGGCATGTTGTCGCCGCCGGGAACAAGGTTGCCCATGTCGCCGCCGAGATTGAAGTCCCAGCTCTCGTTGAAACGGATTTTCCATTCGCCTGCACCGAACTTAACCTTGCCTTCCCAAACCATGGGATTCTCCTCGCTCTGAGTGAGATTTGTCTGAGCAT
>CAZKXM010000071.1:0-9790 GCA_964556785.1 uncultured Bacteroides sp.
GCAAGGAAATCACCATCGCCGCCAAGGCCGGCGGTCCCGACCCCGACACCAACCCGCGCCTGCGTGTGCTGATGCAGAACGCCAAGGCTGCAAACATGCCCAAGGACACGGTTGAACGCGCAATCAAGAAAGCCACCGAAAAAGACTCGGGCGACTATAAGGAGATCACCTATGAGGGATATGGCCCCCACGGCATCGCGATCTTCGTCGAGGCCGCTACCGACAACAACACCCGCACCGTTGCCAACGTCCGCTCATATTTCACCAAGCATGGCGGCTCGCTCGGCACCCAGGGCTCGCTGTCGTTCCTGTTCGATCACAAGAGCGTGTTCAAGATCAAACCCAAAGAAGGAGTTGAGCTTGAGGAGCTCGAGCTCGAGCTTATTGACTATGGCGTAGACGAAATCGAGGCTGCCGATGATGAAATCGATATCTATGGCGCCTATGCCGAATTCAGCAACATCCAGAAGTATCTGGAAGAAAACGGATTCGAGATCATCAGCGCCGAATTCGAGCGCATTCCTAACGACCTCAAAGAGGTCACCGACGAGCAGCGCGCAGTGATCGAGAAACTGCTCGAACGTTTCGAGGACGACGACGATGTCCAGAACGTGTTCCACAACATGAAGGAAGAAGACTGATCCACCTTCAATTAACCCACAAAACCGCGCCGGGGCCCCGCTCCCGCGCGGTTTTTTTTGTTGGCTTCGCCGTGGGTCGTCGCGGTCACGCGCCTTCGAGCGAATGCACAAAAGCGGCGGAGCCGTATGGGGAGGCGCCGCCGCTCGGGGAAGGGAAGAATTGTTGTTGTGTTTTTCTATTTATTTGATTAAGATTTTTTCAATGCGGGTTCCGGCGCGGCGGATATAGACACCCGGAGCAAGACGGTTGGTCTCAACGCGGATGCCTTGCAGGGTGAAGTATTCAGCATCGCTGTCAGTGGCGCTGATTCCCTCGATTCCTGCCTTGGTGGTGACGGTTACTTCACATGCAGCGCTGCGGGTTTCGCCATTGTCGAAGGTCGCGGTATAGGTGACTGTGGCGGTGCCGGCGGCAACCGCGGTGACAACACCGTTTGCGTCGACTGCAGCTACAGCCTCGTCTGACGAAGTCCACGATTCTGCCGTAACGGCCACATCATCAGGCTTGGTGACGGTGACGGTCAGCGTTGCCGATTCGCCCTCAATAATCTCAAGCGTTTCTGCATCAAGAGCAATCTCAATCTTGATTACAGCAGGCGCTTTTACTGTTACGCTGCACATGGCGCTGCGGGTTTCGCCATTGTCGAAGGTCGCGGTATAGGTGACTGTGGCGGTGCCGGCAGCAACAGCGGTGACAACACCGTTTGCATCGACTGTGGCTACAGCCTCGTCTGACGAAGTCCACGTTTCTGCCGTAACGGCCACATGATCAGGCTTGGTGACGATGACGGTCAGCGTTGCCGATTCGCCCTCGTTAAGCTCGATCGCGTTTTTGGTGAGTTTGACTGACACTTCCACAGTTTCACTCATTGAACGGAAATCAGAGAAGTAGTTCCAGCGATAGGCATTGCGATACGAATCGACCGATCCTGCAGGGACATACACCGGAATTGTGGTCGCTACACGATAGAACGCGTCTTCGCCAAGGAGCGGCGCAACAGCGGCATTGACATAAAGGGATGTCAGCCCGGTGCAGTTGTAGAACGCTCTGTATTCAATTTCAGAAACCGCAGCCGGAATTGTGACTGTAGTTAGGCTGCTGCAATCGCGGAACGTGCTGCCGCCAATCATAGTAATGGCTTCAGGTATCTCCACTGATGTCAGGCTGCTGCAGCCGTCAAAGGCATATCCACCGATCTCGGCCACTGACGCGGGTATTGACGCCGCAGCCAGGCTGCTGCAATCCTCAAATGCGCCTCTGCCGATACGGGTGACGGAATTAGGGATATCTATAGAAGCGAGGCTGCTGCAGCCGGAGAACAGATAATCGCTGATCTGTGTCAACGAATTGGGCAGGCTAACCGACTCAAGAGCAGTGCACCATGCGAAAGCACTCTCACCTATCTCAGTAACTGAGTTAGGAATTACAACTGAGGTGATCTTATCCAGCCCCGAAAAAGCACCAGCAGGCAGTGTCTTGACTCCATCTCCAATCACAAGTGTTACAATCGATGATTTAAACAACCCGCTTGCATCTGCAAGGTTCTCGGCGTTATAATACAGTTCCTCGATATTATCACAACCCAAAAAAGCATTATACCCGACTTGTGCCAGTGATTTCGGAATGGTTAACGAGTTGATACCACTGCATCCGTAAAATGCGTAATCTCCGATCTCAGTAACCGAGTTGGGGATCACTACATTGGTTACCTGATATAGGCCGGTAAAAATACAATTCGGTAATTTCTTGATTCCATCCCCAATAACGAGCGTTTCTATCGACGAAGGGAACACATAATCTGAATAATCGCCTGTTATCACATTCTCGGCATTATAATATAGTTCCTTGATGTTGTCGCAACCATAGAAAGCCTCATAGCCTACACTTGTCAATGAAGCAGGGAGGGTTAACGACGAGAGGGCTGAGCATCCATTGAATGCATTGCTACCTATCATTGTCAGTGATTCGGGGAGTGCTATCGAGGTCAAGCTGCTGCATTCACGAAAAGCCAAATCTCCGATTGTTGTAACAGAGCCGGGAATTGCGATAGCCGATAAGCTTGTGCAGTTGTAAAACATCATTGACTTTATCTCGGTCATTCCGCCTGGTAAAGTAGCTGATGTCAAGTTGCTGCATTCAACGAACAATCCTTCACCAATTTCGGTAACAGAATTAGGAATTGCTATAGCCGTAAGGCTGTTGCACCACCTGAATGCTCCTTCGCCAATTTTTATCACTGATTCGGGAAGGTTAATCGATGCCATGCCGCTGCACCCCTCAAACGCGCAACTACCTATTTCAGACACAGTGTTCGGTATCGTCACGTTGGTCAGCCTACTCAACCCCGAAAATATGTAGTCAGACAATTTCTTGACACCATCGCCAATCACAATAGTTTCAACCGACCGAGGGAACGGGCCGGAATAAGCAGCTTCTTGACAAATCAGATTTTCTGCGTTAAAATAGATCGTTTTAAGGTTATCGCAATTATAAAAAATATAGTCGCTGAGGGTGGTTATGAAGCGAGGTATAGTGACTGTGGCAAGGTTGGTGCAATGTGAGAACACTGAATTGCCGAGCATGGTGACTGAATCAGGGATTTTGAATTCCGTAAGGCCGATGCAACCAAAGAATGCTTCATTGCCTATGGAAATAACTGAATTGGGAATATTGACTTCAGTCAGGTTGCTGCATCCGGAGAATGCTTCATTGCCTATGGAGATAACCGAATTAGGGATATTTACTTCCGTCAGGCCGGTACAACCTTTGAAAGCGCTGTCGCCAATTTCCTCAATGGATCCCGGGATGTCAATGGATGTTAAATTTTTCAGACCGGAAAAAATTCCGTCAGGCAGTATCTTCACTGTGTTTCCAATAACAACCTTTTCGATTGACAAAGGGAACGCATTGAGTCCAACAACAAGATTTTCAGCATTATAATAGAGCTCTGTGAGATTTTCACAATATCCGAAAGCAAACTCACCCAACTCAGACAGGGAAGCCGGTAGAGTCACAGACGTCAAGCTCGTGCAATCGCAAAATGCCTCCATTCCTATTTTCTTGACTGAGTCAGGAATAATAATTGATGGCAGCCTTGTGCAATCTCCGAATGCGTTACCTTCAATTTCGACAATAGAGTTTGGAAGTGTAACCGACATCAGATATGAGCATTCCAAAAATGCGCAAAAACCTATCTTCGTAACTGAGCTGGGAATTGTAACAGAATATATACTACGGTTGTAGGCTAACGCATCATCACCGATTTCAGTGAGGGTATACTCGATTGTTCCAACCATCGGGTGCTCCGGCAAAACGAGCTTGCCTTCGGGATAGTTATTCTTCTCAGACTGGCTATCTATTCTGACCGTCTTTGCGGCTTCGTCAATAACAGTGTAGATAATTCTCTGGCCCTCGTAGTAATATGAGAAGTCGCGCGCAAACGACGGCAGCGTCGCAAAGAGCGCCAGCAGGAGGGTTAATGCTTTTATTCGCATAAAGGTTTAGTCAGCGCCTCCGGGCTCACATCGTTGGCAAAAAATGTGGTTATAAATGCGAAGCGTGAGAGCCTTACCGTTGCCCGCTCTCACCCGTTGAGGCCTTCGCATTGCCCGAATCAGTTAGAACGAGCAACTTTGCAGAGCCTCACGCATAGATGTATATAAATACACGCGGACGGTACTCACGCACCCTCCGACGGCATAATAATATACATGCCTGCATAAGCCATCTACCGTTGCTTCATCCCTGACTGATTCTGTGAAAGTTGCGAAGTTTCAACGAGTCAAGAATTTGCGCAGATAAATACGCTTCAGATATGTCATCGCACCCGCCCGCTTACCCTTGAGTGAGGATCTGCAAGGCGTTTGCGTCGGCAAATATAGCAATTTATCAACCGACGACAATATTTTTGGTCACCAAAATTTTCTGTGGCGATTCACGATCGGGCAACCCCGGGGAATCAGATGATGGCGCACACAAGGAGGGAGGCCGAATAGAAGAACATGGCGATCGATGTGAGGCCGAGACAGGGATTGAGCGCGGGGCCGCTGCTGATGGAGATACGGATGTAGAGCGCGGTGTGACCGATCAGATAGACCGCCGGAAACACCAGCATCCACGCGGGCAGAGCCAGCCAGAGCCCCGACATCAGCGCCACAGCCACATAGCCGTTAATGAGATAGAGAGCGGCCATAGGACCTCGGCCGAATCTCACGGCCAGGGTGCGCTTCCCAACGGCCATATCGTCATCACGGTCACGATAATTGTTGACAATCAACACATTGGCGCCCATCAGTCCGACTGAAAGCGATGCGAGCCCAACCTGCGGCTCCCAAAGGGTGCCCGTGATGAGATAGTAGGTCAGATTCACGGGGACAAGGCCGAAGAAAAACACCACGGCCACCTCGCCGAGTCCGTGATGCGACAACGGCCACGGGCCGGCGCTGTAGGCGATCACCCCGAGCGCTATCAGCACTCCGGCCACAATGAGCCACCATCCGCCCCAGGCCACGAGCGAGAGGCCCACCAGACAGGCGGCAGCGAGGGTGAGAAACGTGGCGCGCTTCATGGCCCGGGGGGTGATGTCGCCCTCGGTCACGCCGCGGCGCGGACCGTCACGGCCGGGACGGTCGAGGCCGCGCTTGAAGTCGTAGTATTCATTGGCGAAGTTCGACGCAATCTGCGCCAGCACGGCAAACACCAGGCAAAGCAGGGCGGGTGTCCACCGCATTACGGGACTGAAAAGCCCGAATGCCCAGGCCATCATCACTCCCGCCACCGACACCGGAAGCGTGCGAAGCCGCATGGCCTCAATCCATATTGCGAGAGATTGTCTTTTCATGGAGTCCGAAACATTTCACAATCGCGTGGCGTATACGGTCGGCATCCTGTCCGCCACGGCGCAGAATCTTCAGGATAGCCTTGATATAGTTCTCCTTATCGGGCTTCGGCACTCCGCAGAGCGAAGCTACATTGCTCTCGGCGATCATCGACTTGCGGTTGTAGACCCGGAGCACGCCCGAATAGTCGGCTGTGTCAACCATCGTGCGAAACTGGCGGCAGGTGTCGTTGTAGAACCGGCGCGGATTCAACTGCCTGACCAGCGCGGCTAAATGATGCTCGAGGCTGCTGATGTCGGCAAATTTCCTGTCGATACAGTGCTCGGTGTCAACCTTGACACGGTGACGCGTGTGCAGCAGCGCCTGCTGCTCGAGCTCACGGGCAAACATGTTGATGATGTTGCGCCTCACGCGCTCGAAGGCCTTGTGCTGGTCGCGACGGTAGTGGGTAGCCACGGCTCTCACCACTTCTTCGAGCATCAGGATGTTCTCGATCTCGGCCACCTCGGGCACCATTATTCCCCGGCGTCTCAGATAGGCCACCTCGTGCTCGTTGCGGCGGTCGCGGTCAACAATGCCGAGCGACGCCATCGAGTGAAGCGACTTGAGATCGTTAAAGGTCCTGACAGCCTCGATCACCTTGTTGCAGCTTCCGAGCGAACGCACGCTGTAGTCGCGGAACACCAGCGGATAAAGCTTACCGTCAATCGAGTTCACCCCGTCGCCCTCGATGAAAAGCACAGGCTTACGGGTGCCGATAATGGCCTGGATCACCTCTTCGGGCACCTCGGCAGCCGACGGCAGGATGTCGTAGTCCCACAGGCGGTTGGCGGCATCATAGCGCTTCACCCACACTGTGAGCGAGCGTCCGCGCCGCGAGCGCGACATCATCAGGTCGAGATTGTGGGTCACATAAACCATCGTCAGGTCGGTGCGCAGATTCTCGACCATGTCCCACACCTTGTCGACCATGGCGCGGTTCAGGAACATGCCCGGGTGATCAACCACCAGCACCGCATTTTCAGGGGCCAACAGGGCCGACCCGAGATAATAGATCACAGCCTTCTCGCCGTCGCTAAGGCGCGCCGGTGCATAGCGGTCGTCGGCATCGACGCGGGCAAACCGCAGGTTGCCCCCGTCGAGCAGAATCCGGTTGTCGGGAAACACACTCTCCCACTCCCTGATGAGCCGCTCGAGCTTTCCCGGCTCCTGCGAGGCCATGGCGTTGCCATACTTGGCGCTGAACAGCCGGTGCATCTCCTCGTCGATCAGCAGGGCCATCATCCGCTCGAAACGCGATGTTAGCCTGTCGTTGATCAGTGGGGAGCGGTCGGTCATGGCTGCATATTGTGCATCGATTCCTCCCGGAAATTCATCCTCGCGCGTGCGCGTATCATATATGGCTCTCAAAGCCGACACACTCACGGCCCTCGGCCCGAGATCGGCAAGCAGGCGCACGGCAAACCGCGATTTGCCGGCACCGTTGGCGCCGATCACAGTGATGCGGCACTCCGACGGACCGACCTCGTAAGCCGGCTCGCCTCCCACCCGTGGTGGAAGCACAAAATTCTTGGACGAAACTGTCATTGCAGCCCAAAGTTAGCTGGAATTTTTCGGAATTTCACTAATTTTGCCACTGAATTTTCGCCGGTGGCGAACAAACACCCCGACAGAATGAGCCGCTTATTTTCAGTAACATTCACACTTCTGCTGACCATGACCTGCCTCGTCGGTCAGGCACGTGCGCAGTTCAGTCCCGACAACGCCTACGAATCAGATCTGCTCGACATCACCCCTGAGCAGGAGCCTGAGCCCTTCATTGTCCGCACCCATGCCCTGATGCCTCCCTCGGCGTTCCGCACGGCGGTGTTCGACACCTACGACATTGCCGACACCCTGTCGGTGTTCAGCCCGGCGCCCATCAGCATGGGCTATCCCTCCGAGGCATTCCAGTGGCTCGACGACGCCACATTCAACAGCCTGCTCGAGCGCAGCCTGCGCCAGCGCTACATGATTGCCCGGCCCGAATCGGTGCGCTACAACGAGCGCCTGCTCCCCGAGCCGCCGCGCCGCTTCCGCGCCGAGGTCGATCCCGCCACAGCCAAACTCGTGTTTCGCGAAGACTCGGTGCTGACCGCCCCCGGCGTCACCCCTGAGATGAAGGTGAAGATCGACAAGCGCCACTGGCTCCACGACTTCGATGCGCGTCTGCAGTTCTCGCAGGCCTATCTGTCGCCCAACTGGTACCAGGGCGGAAGCAACAACCTGACAATGTTTCTCCACCTTGCCTACGGCGTGAAGATCAATCAGAAATATCACCCCAAAGTGCTCGCCGAGGCCAATGTGAGCTATAGCCTGGCCATCAACGGCACACCCGAGGACTCGCTCAGAAACTACAATGTGTCGGAAGACCTTTTTCAGTTCACAGGAAAGGCCGGCTATCATGCGTTCAACAAATGGTGGTATTCGCTGTCGGGAACGTTCAAGACCCAGTTCTTCAAAAACTATGAGGTCAATTCGCCAACGCTGCGCGCCGCATTTCTCTCGCCTGCCGAGCTTAACCTCGGTGTCGGTATGACCTACAGCTATGTCAACAAGCCGAAGACCTTCACGTTTGACGCCTCGATCTCACCCTTCTCATGGAACATGAAGACGTGTATCAACGCGGCCATGAACGTGACCGACTTCGGTATCGCCGCCGGCCACAAGGTGGTCAACGAGTTCGGTTCGAGCGGCGAAGCAAAGCTCACATGGAAAATCATGAGCAACATCTCGCTCACATCGCGCCTGTTTGTCTTCACCGACTATACCTACCTGCAGGGAGATTGGGAAAACACATTCTCGTTCGACATCAACCGCTTCCTGTCGACCCAGCTCTATGTCCACCTGCGTTACGACTCGAGCACGGCGCGCATTCCCGACTCTCACTGGCATGAGTGGCAGATCAAGGAGATTCTGAGCTTCGGCTTCAGCTACAAGTTCGCCACATTCACCGGCAAATGACACCCGCGCTGATCTCTCTCCTTTTTCCGCTGGTGCTTGCGGCTGTTCCGGCCGGCAGCAGTCCGTCTATGCCAGATCTTCCGGCCACGTCGGCACGCGTCGACCCTTCCATGACTTTCGATGAAGTGACGGCCCGACTTTCATCGCGCCCGCTCCACAGAGTGGAGGGTGTGTGGATGTTTCCGGCCGATGGCGGAATGGTTGCAATAGAGCGCGACCCCGACATAAAGGCTCCTGCAGTGGAATATCTGATGCGGATTGTCAGCTCATCAAACCGCATGCTCCTCCCCGGCACGGTGATAGGGCGCCTACGCCCCACGGCTAAGCCCGAAACTTTTGCGGCACGCCTCTACACTAAAGTCCATCCTGTTGACGAAACTCTCGGGTCGCCGGCCATGTTCACGCTCCATCTCACCCACGACGATTCGCGCCTTGAGCTGCGCCACCACCGCAAGGGTGTGAGGCTCAACTGGTGGCGCCTGTTGCCCTACATGTATCGCGGGCTGATCCGCCCCTTCGATGAAACGCCACGTGATCTTGACGGATGTGTCAGGGTGTATCCCGAGCCGGCCATTCCGGCCAATCCCCGCTATCTCTAACCCTTCGGCCCCGCTATGCGCTTCCCCGTTATCCTACTGACACTGATTGCCGCAACATCGCTCGGCAGCCATGCCGACGACACCACCCGCCGAGGCCCATTGCGCACACGCCCGGGAATCTACGATGTCACCCGGCCTGCCGAAGCCGCGCCCGATACAATCGACCTTATGCCTGACAATATCGAACCGACCGGCTTCGACAAAACCCTCCGCGCAAACCGCGAATCGCTGTTCCTCACAAACAACACCGCACTGACACTCTCGGCAGTTGAGCTGACGATTGATTACACCGACCTGTCAGACCGCGAGCTGCATTCGCGCACATTATGGGTTGAATGCGACATTCCGCCCGGTGCCACCCGCAGGGTTGATTTCCCAACATGGGACCGTCAGCACACATTCTATTATTATAAAGGCCCGCAGCCGCGCACACCCCGCACCACCCCGTTCAAAGTGCGCGTAACAGCCACCCGTGCCGAAACCGGCCGATAACCTCCGCTTTGCCCTTTTCTGTTACGCCGCTGAAACATGTTACAACCCATGTTTCAATTTTGTAACAAGTGTAAAATTGATGTAACGCACTGTCTCACAGTGTCAAATACACTTTTGTGACAGAAATGTGACAGTGTTAACATTGCTTAACATTTTAAATAATATTTTGGTGTGAAACATCCCTACCTTTGTAATGTCAGCAACGCAAACCAATCC
>CAZKXM010000072.1:0-1171 GCA_964556785.1 uncultured Bacteroides sp.
GGTTGGTTTTTGAACATGGTTAATCCGTTTTTTGAGGTTGGAATCAATTGCCCGAGGTGACGCGTTCAAGCCATTTCACCATGCCGAACATCACACCCATCGAAATCAGGCAGACGAGCAGGAACACTCCCCATGCCTCCCATATGGGCCAGTTGTTATACATCAGCGGGCCGATCCAGAGCAGGAGGTTGCCCACGGCGGTGGCGCCGAGCCAGAGGCCCTGACAGAGGCCCTGCATATGCTTGGGCGCGACTTTCGACACGAACGACAGACCCAGCGGCGAGATGAACAGCTCGGCCACGGTGAGGAAGAAATAGATCACGAACATGATCCACCATCCGCTCTTCATCGACTCGGCAACAGCCGTGTTCATCGTCTTGAAGGTCTCGGCCGAGGGATAGCCCATGCAGTAGGAGTAAACCATCAGGAACAGGTAGGCGATGCCGGCGATACCCATGCCTATGCCGATTTTGCGCGGTGTCGAGATCTCGCGGCCACGACGTGCGAGCACATTGAAGATCCACATGATCACCGGGGTGAGCACGATCACGAAGAACGGATTGACAGCCTGCCAGATCTCAGGCGCCACGGCATCGGTCTTGACGAAGTCGCGCGCGAAGAGCGACAGCGAAGTGCCGTTCTGGTGGAACGAGAACCAGAAGAAAATCGCGATTCCGAGCACTGCGAAAAGTGCGGCCATGCGCTGCTTGATCTCCTTGGCCATGGCCTGTTTCTCGGCAGCGGTATACTGAACGCTCTCCACAGCCTCTTTCTTGGGAGGATTGGGCAGACCGTTCTTCGACACGATGAAGATCACCAGCGAGAGCAGCATTGCCGCGATCGAGGCTATGAACGAGTAGTGGATACCGGTGTTGAACACATCGAGATATTCTGTACAGAATTCGCTGATGTTACCCGACACGTCGCCACCCACCTGAGTGATCAGGGCATAAAGGTTGTTGGCGTTCTCCATGTTCATGTTGTCGCCCACCGAAAGATATTCGTGAGCCAGAGCAGGGAGATTGGCATTGTAGGTCAGGTTGTGGACACCGAGCCACCATGAGCGGAGCATCGGGGCCACAAAAGGAGCCACAAGACCGCCGATGTTGATGAACACGTAGAAGATCTGGAAGCCCGAGTCGCGCTGGGCGGCATAGCGGGGATTGTCGTA
>CAZKXM010000072.1:1181-9684 GCA_964556785.1 uncultured Bacteroides sp.
TGGCCCACGATAGCCTGCAGGTTGCCCTTGAACAGACCGTTGCCGAAGGCAATCATGAACAGGGCGAAGCAGGTCAGGGTGAGCAGCCACGTGCGGTTGTCGGGCGTGGCGAGGATGGGCACGGCCAGCACGCAGTAGCCCAGGGCCATGATGATGAGACCCTTGATGATGGTGCCCTTGTAGTTCTGGGTACGGTCGGCGATGTAGCCGCCAACAAGGCTCAGAATGTAAATTCCGGCATAGAAACAGGAGTAGATAATGCCGCTCACCTGGTCGCTCAGGCCGAATTTCGAGCAGAGGAAGAGCACCAGCACGGCATTCATGATATAGTAGCCGAAACGCTCGCCCAAGTTGCTCAACGCGGCGGGGATCAACCCCTTAGGTTGGTTTTTGAACATGGTGTTTGATTTGATTGGTTATGATTTATTGTTGGTTTGAAATTTCATTAACTGCGGCGCGATATTTCGCCATGGTCGATGCCTTGCGCAATGCCTTGGCGGCGCGATGCCCCGTCAGAGGTTCGAGATAATCCCAGAAGGGCTTTATCTTCATCAGTATCTGAGCGTCGCCACACAAGGTTTCGCTGTAATGGTCGAGCAACCGGTCGTGTAGCTCCAGCACACGGCTGCGGCATTCCGCTTCTTCGGGCACGGTGCCGTCGGCAATCTGCGCGGCGAGCCACGGACGTGCGAGCAGGCCCCGCCCTATCATCACTCCCTCCAGACCGGGATACCGCTCCACAACTGCCCGATACGCCTGAGGCGAATCGATATCGCCGTTAAACACGATCTTGTGACGTGTCGACTCCTTAAGGGCCGAAAATTCGTCGAGAAACAGCTCGCCTCCATATTGCTGGGCGGCGACGCGCGGATGCACGGTGAGCCAGCGCAGCGGCATTGCATCGATCTGCCCGATGGCCGCGCGCCACTGCCGGGGATCGTCGGTTCCCAGACGCATTTTTGCGCTGAAGCTCATTGCGGGTCTGTCGGCAATCAGGCGCGCCACCTGGGCAAGCACCTCGGGACGGCCTATCAGTGCGGCCCCACGCCCTTTCCTGACCTGCGGAGGGAAGGGACAGCCGAGATTCAGGTCAACCTCGGTCAGGCCCGCGCTCTCCATTTCGTCGAGCAGGCGTGAGAGCTCGTCGGCGCTGTTGAATATCGCCTGAGGGAGCAACCGGTGGTTGGCGTTTAGAGGCGATGTCAGGTCTCTGATGTCGCGCGGCCGCATTGCTCCCTTCTCAATGCGCGAGAACGGAGCGCAGTAAAGGTCGACTCCCCCGAAAATCTCGGCATGGAAGTGTCGGTAAGGAGCGTCGGTGTAACCCTGCAGCGGGGCGGCGATCAGGCGTGGCATCATTTTTTCTGGGAGAAAGCCAGCGCGTAGAGCTTCATCTGCTTGAGCATCGCCAGCAGTCCGTTCGACCGTGTGGGCGACAGATGCTCCGCAAGGCCGATGTCGTTGATAAAGTGAAGGTCGGCATCAAGAATCTCCTGCGGTGTGTGGCCGTTGAGCACCTTGATCAACAAGGCTATGATGCCTTTGACGATCACGGCGTCTGAATCGGCCGTGAACTCAACGCTGCCTTCGGGCGAAAGCTTCGCGTCGAGCCACACACGGCTCTGGCACCCCTCGATCAACCGGTCGGGGGTTTTGAGCGATTCATCGATTTCAGGAAGGGCGTTTCCCATGTCAATGATCATGGAATAGCGGTCCATCCAGTCGTCAACTTCAGAAAATTCTTCAATTATTTCGGTCTGCTGATCGTTGATTGTCATTGTTTTTCGGAGTAAATAAGGGTTGTGACGGTTTCGCCCACAGCCTTGAGCGTGGAGCGGTCAATGGCGCTGAGGTCATCGTCCATCGTGTGCCACCACGGAGCGAATGTGCCGGTGGCCTCATGGCGGTTTTCGATAATATCAACTGCCGGGATGCCAGCCTCGACGATAAACACATGGTCGTCGAGCACCGGGGCACCGGTTGAATTGACAAACGTGTCGCCGTGGCCAAGCCGCGCGGCGAGCCCCCAGATCCTGTCGACTATCGAGGGAGCGATGCGCTGTGAGAACACCTCACGGTGAAACCGTGCGCCGGTGCCCCCCACCATGTCGAGCACCACGGCATAGTCGGGCGCTGTCGCGGGGGTGTAAGGATGGTGATCGGCCCAATATTGCGTCCCCAGACACCACGATGATGTGCCGTCGGGATCCTCATAGCCTGATATGCCGGAGTCTTCCGCATCAACCAGCAGCAGATCAACCCCGATGTCGGGACGCTTCAGCCCCAGCTGGCGGGCTATTTCGAGCAGCACGGCAGTGCCCGAGCCACCGTCGTTGGCACCCGGAATGGGGGTGTTGTGCAGGGTGGCGTCAGCTTCGGCATCGGCCCATGGGCGCGTGTCCCAGTGGGCGGCAAGGAGCACCCTGCGCGATGCCTCGGGATTGAAGCGCGCCATAATGTTGGAAATCGGAAGCATCAAACCGTCATGCCGCTTTACCGAGGCCTGCTGAACAATAACCGTGTCGGCGCCATGGCGCTTGAGCTCTGTCTCGAGCCACAGCGCGCAGCGACGGTGACCCTCCGAGCCGGGTGTGCGGGGCCCGAAGGCAAGCTGCCTCTCGATGTTGGAGTAAGCGCTGTCGGCGCTGAATGCGGCTGCTTCGACGCTGCTGTCGGCACCCTGAGGAAGTCGGTTTTCTCCCGTGCGGCCCGACGTGCATGCCGCCGCGACAAATGCCGCGGCCGTCAGAAGGATTGATGCGAAACGTTTCATCTGACTGCAAAAATAATGATTATATTGCACAAATGCAGGAAAAAGGTGAAATTTGCTGCCGTGAATCTGTCATTATCCACCGAGCTTTGTGTGATTGGCCTCTTTGCCGCAGCCGCCGTGATTGCCCTTGCGGTGCGCCCTGCTGCCCGCGGGCCGGTCAGGCAACATCTGCTGGCGGGCTCTCTCAGCGCCGAAGGGCCTGAGGAGGAATCGATCGATATCGAGGTCGACCCGGCCGGAGGAGTAACGATATGGCGCAACGGCCTCGGCCCGCTGACTTCTGACGATGCCGTGAGCCTCGCGGTAAACATCCGCGGGTTCGACATCGAAATGGTTGAGCGCACCGCCTTGAGCCGATCGACATCCACCGCTGCCCAACCGGTTGACAGCGCCCGCTTCTCCATCGATTTCCTCGCTCAGGAACACTACAACGTGATCTACAAAATCGACTCTACCGTAGCCGCAGCTTTCTCACTCACACCGCGCCCGGGGCTCCACCGCCACATAGCGCTCTCCCAATAACGAGACCGGCCCGGTGCAATCTCCGGGCCGGCCGTAAAAATTTCTGTCAACGCGCTTTCAGAGGTTGACAAGCATGCCTGAAGCAACATCTGATGCTGCTTTATCACCCTTTGTGGCGCGGATAACCTCGATTGCAAACGGCAGCGTTGTGCCGGGGCCTTCTGATGTGATCAGCCCGGGCTCCACAACAACCACCTGTTTCACATATTCACCTCCGTTGGAGTTAATCGCATCGCCGAGGCCGGGATAGCAGGTGGCCTTCTTCCCTTTCAGCACACCCAGAGGCGCGAGCACCACTGCCGGTCCGGCGCAGATCGATGCGATCCGGCCTCCCTTGGCATAGTGAGCCGTGATTTTAGCTCTTACATCGGCATTGGCATAGAGATTCTGCGCTCCCGGATCTCCGCCGGGCACAATCAGCCAGTCGGCATCAGAGGTGTCCACTTCCGAAATCAGCGAGTCGGCCACAAGGGTCTGCCCGGTGGCGCCTTTAATCTGTAAATCATTATCAACTGCCACCGTAACAACCGGAATATCAGCCCTCCGGAGGGCATCGACAGTGGCTACGGCTTCAACCTCCTCCACACCCGGTGCAAGAAAGATGTATGATGTTTTTGCTGCCATAATAATTGTTCCTGAAATAATTGCGAGCGCGCTGACCGCACTCCTTAAAAATGAATTTGACATAATGTTTGGAGGGCGCGTTTTTGCACCCTCCTATATAGAACCGTCAAACGGCATGCAAAGTTTAAGAGCATGGCTCTTATAACAGGTCCGGGCTCCAAGACCCCTGTCTCAACATCCGCGCAGAGACAAAGGCGGCGGGCTGTCGCTCGACAGCCCGCCGTTGAATTACTTTTTGCTCTGTGATAAGGTATTGATCTAAGAATATCTTGACCGGATTGTCAGCCATCAGACTGATCGCGGAATTGTTTGCTCTTTGCAAATATAACAAACAATGAGTTACATTCATGTTACAGACGCGACACGGAGCTATGTCACGTCTGCATTTTAACATGATTTAACCATCTCTTATCTTCGCTTGCGGTTTCTTACGCTCTTCGCCGCACCGCTGCTGCCTGAGCTGCGCGAAGTTTTAGGCTTGCTCACCTTGGCCGGACGCGCCTTTGTCTCCTTGGCGGCGCCGCGCTTGGTGCGCGATGCCGCTGACTTGGCAGGACGCTCGGCCGGTTCGGCAGCAACCTCCTCGGTAGCGGCGGCATCGTCGGCCGACGCACTGGCTGCGGCGCGGACATCCTTCTTACCGCTCTTGGGCTCGCGGCGCTTGGCAAGCTCGTCAAGCGAAGGCACCCACAGTTTCTCTTCAAACGTGTCAAGACGGTTCTGAATGCTGTCCTGAGCATGCTTGAGCTCGTCGGGATCCTGATGGATCTGCATCAGCGACTGGTTGCGCAGGTTGCGTGTCTTGTAGATATCTCCCTCGTAGAGTCCGAGAGTGAAATAGTCGGCATAGGTGCATGTCGCGAGATTGTTGTCGTCGCTCGTAAAGATGTTCTGAGTGGTGAGATACGGGCGCAGATCGTCCATCTTAATCCAGAACATGGGATATTTCACAGCCTCGCCGCCAAAGTCGCCCGAACGGTGAAGAACAGGGCAGATCGCCTCGATTCGGGTGCGCATGCGGTTAGTGAGCCGGTCGAATTCCCAACGCTCTATCACATAATAGGTGAGCACTTCGGTTGCGGGCACATCAGAGTCGTCGATGTCAAAGCGCGGATTCTTCTCGGTCGACCCCTTCGCCGGGGTATAGAGCACATGGAAGCGGTCGAGCATGTCGCGCACATTCAGGCGATACTGGTCGGTAAACACCTCGCGGCCGTCAAGATAGTCGTAGGCAGGAATCTGATTGTTGGCCAGCAGGCGCATAATGATCCTGAAGAGGCTCTCCTGCCCTTCCATAGGCTCGTCGGGGAAATAGAGAGGGGTGTTGGGATCCTTTGTCAGGTCGAGCTGGCGATAGATCACACGCATCCACTGCAGGTCGGCATCGTTGACCGGCTTGCTCTCCATGAAAAGCTGCATGCGCTCGGTGACCTGCTGCGATCCGTTGCCCGAAGCTGCGGCACCATGACGGTCGGAGGCCGAACCGCGGCGCATCACAGCCGAGCTCGACGAGTCCTGAGCCACGGCAGCGCCCGTTGCGGCAAGGAGGGCTATCAAAAGGAATATGCGGTTTTTAATCATTGACATGTTCATCTTGGGGAGTGTAATATGGATAGAGTGGACGTGTGGGTCAGTTGATGGTTATGCGTGCGATAAATGGAAAGAGAGGTCAGTTCACGATCACTTCGACAGGTGAGAGCTGGCGCTCCACTCCGTCAGGACCGATGGCCCTGATGCGCGATATATAGAACCGCTTGCCGCGCGACAGGCGCTTGAACGAGTCCTTCTGACGCTGCGAGAACTGAGCGCCCTGGCTCACCTCGGGAATGGCGTTGCCCATCTGGTCGAAAAACACGGTTTCGAAGCCGAGCACCTTGAAATCGATGTTGAGCATATCGTCGTCGATAGCCGCATCGAGGCCTTTGGCGCCCAGCAGCGCTGTCTTGGCGAAGGGGCGCCCGCCCTTGTAGCGGTCGGCGTTGCCGTTCTGGCCCGTGAAGGTGATGAAGGCCACAGGATCGGGCAATTTCCTCACGCGGAAAGTAGTGGTGTTGACGGTCTGGGTCGAGCCGTCGATATTCGCCGTGACGGTGATTGTGGCATCCTTGCCCACGGTGGCGGGCTTGGCAATCCAGCTGTCGCCGCTGCGGGTGAGCGTTCCGTTGGTCATGGTGGCGCTCACGGCGCTCATCGGCACACCCGGTACCGAAATCGAGATCGGGTTGTTGATGCCCGCATAGAGCACGTTCATCATCGTGGCCGACACGGTTGCCGACGGCTCCATCACGACATAGTCTGACTTAAACTCATGTCGGGTCACCGAACCGTCGCCGTGAGGCACTTCCAGATAGCCGGAATAGTCAAACACGCCGGTCGACGAGGTTGTGAACTCATACAGGCCGTTGTCGTTGCTCAGACGCTTGCCCCCCACATAGATTGCGGGACGTGCCGTGGTGTCGACAGCGGCGAGCACAATCCGGGCTGAGTATTTGCCCCCGCGCATCACCATCCTGCTCTGCGGAATCACGAAGGCATTGAGCTCGTTGACACGCACATCGCCCGCATCGACATTATTGAGAATCGAAGTCAGGGCTTCGCCCTCGGCATAGCGCACATCGTTCTGCAGCTTGGTGAGCAGTGTCACGGCAGCCACAACAGGCTGGTTTTCGAATTTTGCTTCCTCCCACGGCTCAGGCACAGCCAGGCCGGGACGGGCAAAAGGATCGGTGTTGAGCGATTCGGTAACGCCGGCACGCTTGGCCGAGTCAGGGATGAAAGCGGCCACATAGTCGCGGAAACTGGCGATCGCGCCGCGCAGTTTCTCGCCGCGGTTGGTTGCCGGATTGAGAAGCACGGCAGCCGCGCTCTCAAGGTCGTCGCGACGGCGAATGTTGTTCACATCGCCGTCAGGACCGTCGGCCTGAATCACCACCATCTTCTTCAGCGAGTCGAGAGTGAGATAGAGGTTGCGGGCCTGCTCGCGCACCCCGGTGGCCTTGTCGAGCCAGGGCTGACCCTTGCCGGGATTCTTCTCGGTGAAGGCGCGCAGCTGGGCATAGACGGCGTCATTGCGGTGTCCGTAAGTCTCGTTGGTGCGCGAGAGCCCGGAATGCACCTGCACGAAGCCGTCGAGAACATCGCTCGACACGTTCAGGGCAAGCATGGCCGTCAGCACGATATACATCAGGTTGATCATGCGCTGACGGGGTGAAAGCTTCATTACAGATTCTGCCATGACTTATAGCTTGGTGTTCGGGGTTGTTAGAGTGTTGGAATCGGTTTTACGCCGGCTGCTGCGGAGTCTCGGCGGCGGCAGGCGCGGGAGCCGCTGCTGCCTGGTGTGCGGCCGTCATAGGGTTGCTGTACATGTTCACGGTCATCGCCTGGATCATGTTGGCATAGATCGCGTTGAGCTGACGGATATTGTGGGCCATCTTTTCGGTTTCCTGAACAAAGCGCGAGCTCTGGCTCGAACCCTGCTCATACATGTCGCGGATATCCTTGATGCCGCGGTTCACACGGTCAATCGAATCGATCTGGCTCGACACGCTCTTGAGCTGGATCTCATAGATGGTGTTGAGCCCGTGCACGTTGCGGCTGAGCGCTTCCATCTGTTCAACATATCCTGCCGACGAGCGCGTGATGTTTTCCGAATTGTCGGTGATAGCCTTGTAGGAGTCGAGGAGCACCTCGCTCACATGGTTAAGGGCACGGGTGGTTTCGCCAAGGCGCTGGAGCTGGCCGCTGATGGTGGCCATCTGGGTCATGTAGTCGCGGGTGGCCTGAGTCATATCGCCGATGGTTTCGAGCTGCATGCTGGCAGCGTTCATGCGCGCTATCGTGGCGCTGAGCGCGTCGGCATCCTCGGGGGTGAGGAGCCCTGCCGCAACTGCGGGAGCTACAGCGGGTGCACCGCCGCCGGCTGCAACCATCGCCCCGCCATCCTGAGCTGCCGCTGATCCGGCGCCGCCGCCAACATAGACGGTGCCACCAGCTGAGGGCACACCGCCGACATAGACCGTGCCGCCGCCCATGGCGCGGTTAGCCACTGTCTCGCCGTCGGCATCAGCAGCCTCGGCATCGTCGCCCTCCTCATCCTGAGTCTTGTCGACAAGGCCGGGGAACACCTGCTCCCACTTATACTCCTTTGCCGGACGGTCGAAAGCGGTGAGGATAAACATCACCACCTCGGTGCCCATACCCACCATCAGCAGCGTGTTGCCGCCTGAGATGTGGAGAATCTTGAAGAGCGCGCCGAGAATCACAATCGCCGCACCGATGCTGTAAGCGAAGTTAAACAGACGCTGTCCGCCCTCCCACTGGAGAAACCGCTCTATTTTGTTTTTACTGAATAATGCCATTGCTTTATTTCAAAAGGTGAGGTTAGAATGTGACCTGATTGTTATTTCTTAGCTTTGGTTCCGCGCGCAAACCCTATCTGCGAGCGCACGCATCGGAAACCGATATATGATCTCTGTTCGTTCTGATATTCCCACATCCTGATGTCGGAGCGCACGTTGTGAGCAACATCTTTCCATGAGCCGCCGCGCACAATCTTGCGCTTCATCTTGTAGGGATCCTCAA
>CAZKXM010000073.1:0-8325 GCA_964556785.1 uncultured Bacteroides sp.
GATGCAGTATCCTGTTGGGATGGAGTTTGACCCCGACCAGATGCGCAACGTGATGGTTAGTTTCGGCGATGTGGTTCTCTCGCCGGTTGCTGTCCACAAGTTTTTCCACACAGTTCTGAGCGGCTGGGTTCTTGCATCGGTGTTTGTTATGGGTGTAAGCTGCTGGTTCCTTTTCAAGAAGCGTAACCGCGATTTCGCCATCCGTTCGATCAAGGTTGCAGGCTGGGTTGGTCTGGCCGGCATTCTGTTCACCCTGTGGACCGGCGACGGCAGCGCCGTCGATGTTGCCCGCGTGCAGCCCATGAAGCTCGCGGCCATGGAGGGTCTCAACCGCGGTCATTGCGGTCAGGCCATCACGGCTGTCGGTGTGATGAACCCGTCATGGAGCCCTGAGAACGATGAAAAGGAATTTCTTTTCCACATCCCCATTCCCAAGGGCCTTTCATTCCTCGCCACTCACAATGCCAATGCTTTCGTGCCCGGTATTTCTGATCTGATCGACGGCATCGAACTGACCGAGGATGGCGACACAGTGCGCACCGTCAGCTACGCCGAGCGCATTGAGATCGGCAAGAAAGCCCACGAAGCCCTGAGGGCTTACGATGCCGCATCTGTAGCCGGCGACAAGGCTGCTATGGATTCGGCACGCACCGTTCTGAATGAAAACTACAAATACTTTGGCTACGGCTATCTCGACAAACCTGAGGAAGCTATCCCGCCGGTTCATGTGACCTTCTACAGCTTCCACCTGATGGCCCTTTTCGGCGGCTACCTGCTGCTGTTTATCGCCGGCATGCTGCTTATTGCCTACAAGTATCAGAGCCTGCTCGACCGCCGCTGGCTGCAGTGGATCGGAATGCTTTCAATCGCTGTTGTCTACATCTGCAGCGAGTGTGGATGGCTCACAGCCGAGTTTGGCCGTCAGCCGTGGATTATCGAGAGCATCATGCCCACAAAGGCTGCCATCTCAAATATCTCGACCTCGACTGTGGTGACAACCTTCTGGATGTTCGCAGCCGTGTTCACGGCCCTGCTAATCGCCGAGGTGGGAATCATGACACGCCAGATCGCCAAAGGCTCAAAAACTGATTATGAATCCTTAAATGACTGATAGCGATGATTGAACTTCAACATCTGCAGACCTACTGGTGGCTGCTCATCTCGGTGCTTGGCGCCGTTCTGGTTTTCCTGCTGTTTGTTCAGGGTGGTCAGACCCTGCTGCTGTCGCGCAAATCGCGCAGCACTGCCGAGGAACTGATGGTCAACTCGCTCGGCCATAAATGGGAATTGACGTTCACAACCCTCGTTGTGTTCGGTGGAGCGTTTTTCGCATCGTTCCCGCTGTTCTATTCCACCAGCTTCGGCGGAGCCTACTGGCTATGGATGCTGATACTCTTCAGCTTCATCCTTCAGGCCGTGAGCTATGAGTTCCGTTCCAAGCCGGGCAATCTGTTCGGCACCCGCGTCTACGATGTGTTTCTGTTTATCAACGGATGCGTGGGTTGTGTGCTTCTCGGAGTCGCTGTGGCTATGTTCTTCAATCCGTCAGACTTCACTGTCGGCATGGGCAACATTCTCGACACAGGGTCGCCCGTGATCTCTCGCTGGGCCCCCACCCACGGCTTTGAGGCGATTTTCAATTGCTTCAACCTGCTGCTGGGCTTCACGGTGCTGTTTCTTGCCCGCACCCAGGCCTCGCTCTATTTCATCAACAATATCCGCGACGACCGTCAGTTTTATGAGGCACAGCGTCGCTCGGTGCTGATCAACGGTCTGATTTTCGTTGTGCTGTTCCTCGCGTTCATGGCATGGCTCCTCTGCAAGGACGGCTACCAGAGCCTCGATGCGTCAGGCCTCACCGAGAATCAGCATGCATTTGAGGTGGTGAGCTTCAAGTATCTGAAAAACTATCTTGAAATGTGGTGGTGTCTGGTGATCCTGCTTGTCGGAGTGCTGATGGTGCTCTATGGCATTGGCCGCACAGTGCTTTCGAAAGAACCCTTCCGCGGTGGAATCTGGTTTACCGGAATCGGCACGATCCTTGTGGTCCTCACACTGTTCTGGGTTGCCGGTTACAATGACACCCCCTACTATCCCTCGGTCGACATGGCCAGTTCGCTGACCATCCGCAACAGTTCGTCGAGCCGCTTCACCCTGCTTGTGATGAGCTGGGTTTCGGTGATCATTCCTTTCGTTGCAGGCTATATTGCCTATGTCTGGAATTCGATGGACCGCAAAAAGATGACCCCCGACAACCTTAATGACGACGAAGAAGTCTACTGATCCCTCAAGGCTGACACCCTAAAAATCGCCCCTCCCCGACTCTCTGAAATGTCGGGGAGGGGCGATTGATTTTTCGCTGTTGATAAAAGAGCCGGCCTTTTCCCGAGTGTGACCGTCGGGTCAGCCGGTGATTCGGCTCAAGGTTCCTGTTGCTGTAAATCGCGGTCGGGCAGCTTGAATTTCACCGGCAGAAGATAATGCACCGACACCACCCGGCCATCGAGCATTCCGGGGGTAAATGTCTTCAGCTGTTTTACCGCATTCAGAGCCGCCGCATCGAGCTCAGGCGACACTCCTCTTTTCACAACGGGATTCTTGACCCTGCCGAGAGTATCGATCACAAAATCAACAATTACCTTGCCCTCAATTCCGGTCCGCGCCGCTTCCTGGGGATAAACAAGTGCTTCCGAGAGGTCTTTCATCAGCTGAGCCTGCCCACCGGGATATTGAGGTTGAATATGTGAACAGCACTCAAAATGTTTTGATTTGCCTGAGTCAACCTGTTCATGCACTCCCTCAGGCGATTCGCCGACAGGAACAGCGCTCTTAACCGAAGTCGCTGCCGGAGCGCCGGTTACGCACACTGCCACTCCGACGGCCGGCAAAAACAAGAGCGTGCGCAAGCGCCTCCACCCGTTCTTATTTGTTGAATTCATCATAGCGAACCTGAGTTTGAAGTTCTGTAAATCAACCATTTGGCAATCCATAGTGAAATGAAGCCATAAGCTTTTGACAAATATACGAAAATATCCGGTTCCAACGGCCATAAACCGACATATTCCGCAACCAAGGATTTTTTTGTAACTTTGCAAGAATATGAGCGACATCATCCGACTTCTTCCCGACTCAGTTGCCAATCAGATTGCGGCAGGCGAGGTTATTGAGCGTCCGGCCTCAGTGATCAAGGAACTTGTTGAAAATTCCGTTGATGCAGGGGCTACATCGATCACTATCGTGCTGAAAGATGCCGGACGCACTCTGATTCAGGTGATCGACAACGGTTCAGGGATGAGCGACACCGATGCCCGAATGGCTTTTGAACGCCATGCCACATCGAAGATCAACAATGCCGACGACCTTTTCTCGCTTCACACAATGGGTTTCAGAGGCGAAGCGCTCGCATCGATAGCGGCTGTGGCCCACGTTGACATGCGCTCGATGAAGCAGGGTGCATCCATCGGCACACGGCTTATAATCAACGCCTCGCAGGTTGAGAGTCAGGTTCCGGAAGCATGTGTGCCCGGCACCAACCTGATGGTCAAGGATCTTTTCTTCAATGTGCCCGCCCGACGGAAATTCCTTAAGAAAGATTCGGTTGAACTGAGTCAGATAATGCGTGAATTCGAGCGTCTTGCCCTTGTCAACACCGACCGCGAGTTCACCCTCGTCCACAACGATGTCACCATCCATTCGCTGCGCAAAGCCCCGCAATTGCGCCGCATTGCCGACCTTTTCGGCAAAAATCTCGACAAGCAGCTCATTCCGCTTGAAAGCGACACGTCGATCGTGAGGATCAGCGGATATGTAGGGCTCCCCGAGCATGCACGCCACCGCAACCCGCTGCAATATCTCACAGTCAATGGCCGCAACATGCGCCACCCCTACTTCCACAAAGCGATCATGTCGTGTTACGAACAGCTGCTTCCCCCTGACCGTCAGCCTAACTATTTCATCAATCTGACGGTCGACCCCGACACGATCGACGTCAATATCCATCCGAAGAAAAACGAGATAAAATTCGAGAACGAGCCCGCGATATGGCAGATTCTCGTCGCTACTGTCAGAGAATCGCTCGGGCGCTATAATGTGGGCCCTGCACTTGATTTCGAGAGTGTGGATGTGCCTGACATACCCGCTTTTACTCCCGACATTCCCGTCAGCTCAATCGAGCCTGCCGAACCGTCGACCTACAATCCATTCGAAACAGGACGCAACACCATGCGCCACAGCGCACCGGCCGACTGGGAGAAGCTCTACGACAGTTTCAACTCACGCCGTAATGAAGCCCTGACAGGCACTATGGAAAGCGCCATCAACTCCCGCCGGGAAGCAGGGTCAGCATCAGCCCCTTCGTCAGCAGGAACCGTGGCGGCGCTTCAGGGCGAACTCGATCTCGACATCGTTCCTGCCACACCGGCCGTGATGCAGCTGAAAAACCGCTACATCCTCACCCCCGCACGCAACGGACTGATGATCATTGACCAACATCGCGCCCATGTGAGAGTGCTCTTCGAGCGCTATCTCTCCAAAGGGTCGCGCGAGCCTTTGTCGTCGCAGCGGCTCATGTTTCCCGAAATCATGCAGCTTTCTGCCGCTCAGAATGTGATAATGGAAGCTCTTGCTAAGGAAGCTGCGGGGCTTGGATTCGACATGAGTTATCTCGGCGACAACGCTTGGAGCATCAATGCGGCCCCGGCAGCGCTCGCCGACGTCAATCCACGCGACATAATGCTGTCGATGGTTGACGACGTAACATCAACCGGCGAAGAACCGGGCGACAATCTCCGCGAACAGATAGCCCTGGCGATGGCTCAGAGCGCGGCGGTAAAGCCGGGCCAGCCGCTCAACAGCGAGGAGATGGACCGCATTACCGGCGAGCTGATGAAGCTCGCTTCGCCCGGATTCACCCCCGACGGCCACCGTACATTCAACATTCTTCAGCTCGAAGAAATCCAAAAATTTCTCGGATGAAAAAAACTCTCCTAATCATAGCCTTACTCTCAGGACTTTTCGCAACAGCATTTGCCGAACCGAAAATATCGCTGCTCACATGTTTTCCGGGCTCGGAGGTTTATGAGCTCGAAGGCCACACCGCCCTGCGCATCGTTGACGAAAACGGCGATATGGCCTATAACTGGGGTACATTTGACTTCAATTCGCCGAATTTTCTTTATCGGTTTGTTAAAGGCGAGACTGACTACATGCTCTCCGAGTGCCCCACTCAGCTGTTTCTCGGCCACTATGATCTTCACGGCAGGCGGGTGATAGAGCAAGATCTCAATCTCTCTCCCGAGCAGGCCGCCGAGCTGAAAAGGCTTGTCAATGATAACATGCTGCCGCAGAACAGAGTGTATCGTTACAACTACGTTCTGGATAACTGCGCAACCCGTCCGCTGATGCTTATCGAGCAAGCCACGGGCGATAGCATCACGCTCCCTCCCTATGCCGGAGCCGGCTCCACCTTCCGCGAGGCGATGATGTACTATCACAGTGCCTACCCGTGGTATCAGTTCGGCATCGACCTTGCCCTGGGCAACGGCATTGACCGTCAGGTGACATCGCGCGAGAAAAGCTTCGCTCCGATGGATCTGATGGAGATGTTGCGCACAGTGAAGATCAACGACGGCAGCGGCGCAAGGGTTCCGATCGTCGGTGCTGAAAGGGTGCTCGTCAAAGGCACTCCAGGAGGTGCCTCGGAGGGTCCGACCCCCTGGTGGCTCACTCCCCTGTTCTGGTGCTGGATAGTGTTTGCGGCATCGACTGTCGTGACATGGCGCGACATGTCGGCCCGCAAGCTTTCGCGATGGTTCGACACCCTGCTGTTCGGCATTTTCGGGGTTGCAGGGCTACTGCTCACATTTCTTATCTTCGTTTCGGTCCATGAAGCCACATCGCCCAACTGGCTTTACCTGTGGCTCAATCCCGGCTGCCTGTTTATCGCCGTGGGAGTGTGGATAAAATCATGGAAACGCGCGGTTTATTGGTGGCAAATTGTTAACTTTGCACTTGTTTTAATCCTCGGGCTGCTGGGCGCTTACGGTGTGCAGAAGCTCAACGCCGCATTCTGGCCGCTGATTCTCAGCGACTTGATGCGGTCAATAATGTATATTTACCACTGTCGATGCAACGCAACTTGCCCGTCACACAGAGTCTGAGCATGCGATTGGCCGCCGTTCTGGCAGCGTCGCTGTTTGCCATGACCCTCCCGGTGCGCAGCCACGCTGCGAAGCCGAGCCTTGTTGTGGGCATCACTGTCGAAGGTCTTTCGGAGGATTATCTCGAGCTTCTGCGCGACTACTTCACACAGGACGGTTTCGTGAGGCTTCTCGACAATGGAGTTGTGATCGCCGACCTCGAATATGGTCCCGGAATCGATGCAACGGCAGCTACAGCCATGCTCTCCACAGGAGCTCCGGCCTCAGTGTCGGGCATTCAGAGCGCGTCGGTCTACGACATCACGTCGCGACGCAGCCGTCCCACGCTGCTCGATGCGTCGGCCGCAGGGAATGGCGGCGGCAACACTCTCGCACCGACAGCGCTCCCGGTGAGCACCGTGTCAGACGAGCTACGGGTTGCCGGCGGAGGCGTGAACCGAGCCTATTCCATCGCTCCCGAAGCTCAGCAGGCAATCCTGCTGGCCGGACATGCAGGCAACGGCGCCTTCTGGATCAACGACATCAACGGTAACTGGTCGACCACCCCTTACTATAAGGATATTCCCGGCGCACTATCATCGCGCAATTTCACCCGCTCGCTCTCATCGCGGCTCGACACCCTCAAATGGGCACCGGCAATGGCTGTCGACCGCTATCCCGGCATTCCGGCATACAAGAAAGCCTTCCCATTCCGCCACGTGTTCCAGCACTCGTCGAAAGACCGCTACCGCGCCTTCAAGACATCAGCGCCGGTCAACACCGAGGTGACAAGCGTGGCCATCGATTTCATCAGCTCGCTGGGCATGGGGAAAGCCGAGGAGACCGACATGATCAATCTGGCCTACACGGTTGCTCCCTACAGATGGTCGAAAGACCCTGATTCGCGTCTTGAGACTCTCGACACCTATCTGCGGCTCGACGCCGATCTGGCGCAGCTGTTCAAGGCAATTGACAGCAAAGGCCCCGGGATGGACCGCACAGTGGTGTGGGTCGCCGGCATCCCCGCCTCGCCCTCAGGAAAGCGCGACGACGAGCGTTTCCGCATTCCCTACGGCCAGTTCTCGCCACGCAAGGCTGTGTCGCTGCTCAACATGTATCTCATTGCCATTCATGGCAATGCCGAATGGGTAAGTGGATATCACGATGGTCAGATTTTCCTTAACCGTAACCTGATCAAGGAGCGTGGCCTCGACGAGAAAGAGCTGCGCCGCGAAACAGCTGATTTCCTCACCCGCATGAGCGGTGTGGCCGAAGCATGGACTATCGACGACATCATTGCCCGTCGCACTGGAGTGAACAGCGAAGCACTGCTGCGCAACACGGCGGTTGAAACAGCGGGCGATATCCGCCTTACGGTAGCTCCCGGATGGGAGATTCTCGATGAGACATCGGCAGAGTCCGGGGGCCTTCCGCGCCCTCAGGTGTCACGTCTGGCCACTGCCACCTATCCGGCGTTTATCCTCGCTCCCGGAATCAAGGCCGCACGCCTCTACACTCCCACCGATGCATGTGTGCTCGCACCCACATTGTGCCGCATTCTGCGCATCCGCTCTCCCAACGGCGCGGCCCTGACCCCGCTCCGCTTTGAATAAAGGCGGTTGGCAGCGATGCAACGCCTGATGCAGGCGGCACGCGACAGATTTCAGAGAGCTCCTCCACACAAGATATAAAATCAAAAAACTATCATAGAACCGTGTCACTCAACACATTCCTAAGCAAGATATTCGGCAACAAGTCGCAGCGCGACCTCAAGGAGATCCAGCCGATAGTCAAAGCCATCAAGGCCCTCGGCCCCGAAATGGAAAACCTCGACAACGACGCACTTCGCGGCCGCATCAATGACGTGCGCGCCGACATCAAGGCTGCCATCAAGCCCGATGAAGATGCCATTGCCGAAATCCGCGAAAAGGTTGAAGAACTGCCTTTCGACGAGCGTCAGCCCCTGTGGGACAAGATTGACGTCCACGAAAAGAATATTCTCGACACTCTCGAGAAGAAACTCGACGAGCACCTCCCCGTGGTGTTTGCCGCATTGCGTGAAACCGCAGCCCGCTTCGCCCATAATGAAACCATTGAGGTAACCGCATCGCAGATGGACCGCGACCTTGCAGCCCAGGGACGTGACTTCGTAACCATCGAAGGCGACAAGGCGATCTACAAGAACCAC
>CAZKXM010000073.1:8335-9605 GCA_964556785.1 uncultured Bacteroides sp.
GACCTGGGATATGGTGCACTATGACGTGCAGCTCATTGGCGGTATTGTGCTTCACTCGGGCAAAATCGCCGAGATGGCCACCGGTGAGGGTAAAACCCTCGTTGCGACACTGCCGGTGTTCCTTCGCTCGCTCTCAGGACGCGGCGTCCATGTGGTGACCGTCAACGATTATCTGTCGAAACGAGACAGCGAATGGATGGGTCCGCTCTACATGTTCCACGGATCGACCGTTGATTGCATCGACAAGCATCAGCCCAACACCCCCGCACGCCGCCGCGCCTACGAGTGCGACATCACGTTTGGCACCAACAATGAGTTTGGCTTCGACTATCTGCGCGACAACATGGCTATGTCGCCCGACGATATGGTTCAGCGCAAACACTATTATGCAATTGTCGACGAGGTTGACTCAGTGCTTATCGACGATGCCCGTACACCTCTCATTATCTCAGGCCCCGTACCCAAGGGCGACGATCAGCTTTTCGAAGAATATCGCTCGAATGTGGAGAAGGTGGTTCAGGCTCAGCGCCGCCTCGTCACCCAGCTTCTGAGCGAGGCAAAAGCCAAAATCGGCAGCGACGACAAAGAGACACAGAAAGAGGGTGCGCTCGCACTGTTCCGTGCCTACAAAGGTCTGCCGAAAAACGGCGCCCTGATCAAGTTCCTCAGCCAGGAGGGAATGAAGAACATCATGCTCCAGACCGAGGCCTATTATCTGCAGGACAATGCCCGCGAGATGCACAAGGCAACCGAGCCCCTCTATTTCGTTATCGACGAGAAGAATCACAGCGTCGACCTGACCGACAAAGGTATCGACGAACTCACCGGTAAGGTTAACGATCCTCAGTTCTTCGTGCTCCCCGACATCGCCTCGCAGCTCAGCGAAACCGAGCATATCGAGGATCTGGCACAGCGCCAGGAGAAGAAAGACGCCCTGATGCAGGATTATGCGATCAAGGCCGAGCGTGTCCACACCGTCAGCCAGCTGCTCAAGGCCTACACTCTTTTTGACAAGGATGTGGAATACGTGATAGACGACGGAAAGATCAAGATTGTCGACGAGCAGACAGGCCGTATCATGGAGGGCCGACGCTACAGCGACGGTCTGCATCAGGCCATCGAGGCCAAGGAGGGTGTGAAGGTGGAAGCCGCCACACAGACTTTCGCCACCATCACACTCCAGAACTACTTCAGAATGTATCACAAGCTCGCCGGTATGACCGGTACGGCCGAAACCGAGGCCGGTGAGCTCTGGGACATCTATAAGCTT
>CAZKXM010000074.1:0-9582 GCA_964556785.1 uncultured Bacteroides sp.
TGCCCTGACGACGGATGAAGATGCCGTTGGCGGGGTTCTCAACGCGTACACCCTGGAGGTTGTAGAACTCAACGGGAGCGTCAACAGCCTCGATGGTTTCGATACCGGTGGGACGGTCGATGCTTACAGCAACAGTATTGATATTTGCAGTAGCTGAAGCTGTAAAGGTGACAGCACCATTCTCATCGCTTCGGGCGGCAATAGCTGTCCATGTACCGTTTGAGTAGCTACCGGAATCGGCCGTAAAGTTTGTAAGACTCTTACCGGCAAATACGATTTTCTGAATCTTTACGCCTGATTCTGCAGGAGTAAAGGTTATTGTACCCTGCTTGTATACTCGAAGATCAGTAACTCCTGTGCTCGAATTCGCAAATACGCGTGTTTCTGTAGAGCCATCGGTGAATGTCACCTTGACGCTATTATCAAGAACTGAGAGCTCTGTGCCGGCAAGATTTGTGCTTCCTCCTTTTGCGGGTTTGGCAATACCCAGCGCTGCAAGGCCTTCATCGGTGTTGAACACGAGAGAACCTTCTTTTTCTTCGGAAGTGTTTGTGCCATCGTCCCAAATGAAGTTGGCTTCGGCAATCTGGCTGTCGCGCATTTCAGCCTTTACGGCAATCGCCTTGATGATGGTGGCTTCTGTAACGAGAATCTCGCCATCATAGAGGGTAGACTCTGTTGTGGGATCGGTGCCGTCGAGTGTATAGTAGATAGTGGCGCCTGCGGTTGCGCATGTAATCTCAACACTGGTTTCTTCGCTGATCTTTCCGCCGTCGGGGTTGATCACGGGAGTTGCAACCTGCTCAAGAGCTGTGCCTACGGCTACGTATTCGATGGGATAGAACTGTAGGGTGGCATTAGAGCCGCTGACGTAGTACGCAACAGCACCCTTAACATTGTAGACGCCTGCCTCAACCGATGCAATCACGAAATTGTTGCGGAACTGAAGGGTACTGTTATCAGCGAGAATGCCGTTGAAATTGGTTTTTGTCGCCGATGTTGCGGCATCAAAAGTCACATCTTTGAGAATAACAATGCGGTTCATGTCGGCAACGGTAACCGAGCTAACCTGCGCAGCAGCGGGAACTTCGGCAGTGCCTGATGCGGCGGGATAAGTACCGCTGAACTCAACGAGACCGCTGTAAAGAGCGTTGGTGGCAATCCAGCCAGCGGGGATCACATCGCCGGCTTTATAGCTGTTAGTGCCATAAAGCATTGTGGCACCGCCATTGTTGTCAACCACATAAACATTCTGTCCGTTTACATACACAACGGTCATGGGGAAGTCAACAATAACCTGATCACCCTTAGCAGCTGCCTTCGCGAGCATCTCAGCAATGTTGGCAGCCTTTACATTCAGCACCTTAGCAGCTAATGAAGCGATAGCGCTTGCTTTTCCGTTGAGAATGGCAATAGCTTTAACTGTGCAGCTTGCATCGAGAGTGAAAGGAGCTGTGTACTTGGTCGATTCAGCTGTGGGATCGTCTCCGTTTACGGTGTAGAACACATCGGCGCCTTCAGCCTTATTTTCGATTGTTACTGTAGCAGTTGCTTCGTCATACGAAATCATCGGAGTCAGCACGACATCGTCATCATCACCTTCTTCTGCATAGAAAGTAAGTCCGTCAACTCGAACTACGCCATTACTTGTGGCTGATTTGCAATCGATCGCAATTTTATAATACTTGTTAGCTTCGGGAGTTGCAACAGTGAAAACATTCTCTCCAGTAGCAGGTGACGAAAGATTGATCTTCTCTGCATTGTTAAAATCAGAGCTGCTTGCAATATAAAGATCGATTGAATTTACGCTCGCAGCTGTTATTGCTCCTATATTCAGGACAACCTTAGTAACCTTCTGAGGAATAGGTGCAGCAGTAATGATCGATCCTACGCTCGCATAATTCTTTCTTCCGCACTTGATGTAAGTCCAATTGTTTGCAAAGTTATTGTTATTGAAATTAACCAGCGTCCATCCATTATCTTTAGATGTTATGGAAGACGTATAATTTTGAACTCCGGGCCAATTTGTTGAGTTAATACTGGGAAGAGATGCAACCTCAATCTCGGCGGCGTGGATGCCAATGAAACCGAGGATAAAGGTCAAGGTTAGTAATAGTTTTTTCATAAAACTTTGGGGTATAAGTTGTTAGAGAATTGTTTAATGTTCCTGTAATAATTTCGGCAAAGTTATGGATTTTTATTTGAGTTTCACAAAAAATATCGGCCCTATTTTTGCAAGAAAATCAAAGAGTGTCAAAAAGTTTGCTCAGTTGAGGAACATTCTATAATTTTATGGCCTGAAACATCATTTTTGAAAAAATTCACACAAAAGATATAATGACCGCCATCAACACAACGCCGGGAGCCGCAGCCCCCTCGCCGGTACGCCCCGAAAGCAAGCTCCGCCACATTGTGAGCAGTGCAAACGTCCATGCCGGTGACTCGGTGCTCGATATGGGCACGGGCGCGGGCGACCTGCTCCCCTACCTTGCTGAGGCTACAGGCCGCTTCGGCACTCTCGATGCCATCGACCTCTCGGGCGAGATGCTCGCTCAGGCCCACCGCAATCACTCGAAGCTGCCGCTGCCGGTGCGCTTCATGCTTGCCGATGTGGAAGCTGACCCGATCCACACTCTCTACGACAGGATTGTGCTTCTCGACGTGCTCCCCCACCTTAACCACCCGCTGGAGACTCTCGTGAAGATGTTTCACAAAAACCTGACCGGCGGCGGCACTATCACGATAGCCCACAGCGTGGGGCGCGATGCCGTCAATGCGCAGCACAGCGAGAGCGGCGTTGCGGCGCGGATGCTCCCGCCGGCCACCGAGATGGCGGCGCGGCTCACCGACGCGGGGCTGCACGTTGACTATGTGGAAGACTCGGCCGACACCTACATTATCCGTCTGCGCCGCCACTGATCATCATCAACCTGCGCGCCCGTCAATAAAACAACAGAAACCAACACCTTCAGATATTGGATACCGACCCTTTACCGGCCACACCGGCGTCGATGCTGCCGTCAGTCATCACCCTGCTCACTGACGGCACGGCGCTCACAGGCCCAAAAATCGTAGCGATCGCGGTGGCGCTGCTGGCGCTGCTGCTCTCGGGCTTCATCTCGGGAAGCGAGATAGCCTATTTTTCAATCAGTCCGGCCCAGTGCGACGACCTCGAGCAGCAGCCCGGGGGCAAGCGGGTGGTGAAGCTGCTCAACCGCCCCGAGCATCTGCTGGCCACGGTGCTGATAGCCAATAATCTTGTCAATGTAGCCATTGTGGTGTTGCTCAACTTCGCGTTAGGTCCGCTGTTTTCAGGCATGAGCGCAGTGTTGAGTTTCATCCTCCAGACGGTGATCATGACCTTCCTGATCCTTCTGTTCGGGGAGATACTGCCGAAGCTCTATGCCAAGACCCACGCCCTGAGCTGGGCGCGCCTGGCGGCGCCGGGACTGATGGCGGTGTCGCGGCTGGTGCATCCGCTCTCGTGGATGCTGGTCAAGAGCTCGGGGGTTGTCAACAGGGTTGTGGTGAAAAAGCGCGAAAACCTCACTGCCGACGAGCTCTCGCAGGCGCTTGAGCTCACCGACGTGCAGGCCGGCGACGACAAGGAGATGCTCGAAGGAATTCTTCGCTTCGGCGACACCACAGCCGGCGAGATCATGACTCCGCGAGTCGACATGACCGACATCGACATCGAGCTGAGCTTCGACGAGGTGATGAAGATTGTGGTCGAAACCGGCTATGCACGCATCCCCGTGATCGAAGACTCGGAAGACAACATCAAGGGCATTCTCTATGCGCGCGACCTGCTCCCCTACATCGACCCCGACAAACGGCCCGAGGGATTTGACTGGCGCTCGCTGCTGCGCGAAGCCTACTTCGTGCCCGAGTCGCGCATGATCGACGACCTGCTCGAAGACTTCCGCTCGCGCCGCATCCATATGGCGGTGGTGATCGACGAGTATGGCGGCACCCAGGGGGTGGTGACCCTCGAGGATGTGCTTGAGGAGATTGTGGGCGACATCAACGACGAGTATGACGACGAAGACAAAACCTGGCGCCGCCTGCCCGACGAAACATATATTTTTGAAGGACGCACGCTGCTGACCGACTTTTTCCGCGTGACCGGGCTCGACGAGGCCGACTATGAGGCCGTGACCCGCGACTGCGAGACCCTCGCCGGCATGATTCTCGCCATCAAGGGCGACTTTCCCAAGGAGAAGGAGAGCATTGCCTACGGGCGCTGCCGATTCCTGGTGCTCGAGATCGACCATCACCGCATCACGAGCCTGCGGGTGAAGGTGATGCCTGAAAACCAGCAGATGTGACACATCGTCAAGCCTTTCAATGAGCATTAGAGTTGGAATATGGGCCCTGCTGGCCGCGTGTGCGGTTGCTCTGAGCGGATGCTCGGGGGGTAGCCGGCAGGCGGATGTGCCCAAGCCCGACGCCTGGCCGAGAGTGACGGTTTATCCGGCGGCCTACAGCAGGAGCGTCGACGGGTTCGCTGTCAACGATTCGGCGCTGATTGAGCGCGGCGACAGCGCCGGGTGGTACACCCTCCTCTATCCGGCCTACGGACCGGGCACACGTATCTATCTCACTGTTTCAGCCGTCAGCCCCACGCAGCTGCCGCAGGCCATCGACAACCGCACCGAGCGGATGGCCCTCAATGCCGGCGGTGGCCGCAGCGAGCTCACTGAACTCGAGAGCGAGGGAGGATTCGCATGCTCCTTGCTCACAACGCGCGCCGGCACGTTGACCCCGCTTCAGTTTCTGGCCTACAACCGCTGGGGAAAGATGGTGAGCGGGGTGCTCTTTATCGACGGCGCGGCCACGGCGGCGCCCGACTCGTTTGCCCCGGTGGTCGACGCGATCGAGCGCGACATCGTCCACAGCCTCAAGCATCTCAGATGAACCCCGACGTCGCCTCAGTCATCGCCACAGTGGCCGTCGGCGTGGCTCCGCTCCCCGACGGAGAGCGCACCACCCGCCGCGACAGGGAGCGGGCGGCGGCCCAGAGCCTTGTCAGGCTCATGACCGGCAACCCTCACGCCTCCATAACCCACACTCCTGACGGCGCACCGCATGTCGATGGGTTTCACAT
This sequence comes from uncultured Bacteroides sp., assembly GCA_964556785.1. Taxonomy (GTDB): domain Bacteria; phylum Bacteroidota; class Bacteroidia; order Bacteroidales; family Muribaculaceae; genus CAG-1031. Next base: position 5,108 of record CAZKXM010000074.1, read on the forward strand.
CTCGTTGAGCCACAGCCGCACCCACATTGCCGTTGCGCTGAGCCGCGACACTGCCGTGGGGATAGACATCGAGCCACCCTCGCCACGGGTGGCGGGAGTGGCCCGGAGAGTGATGCGCCCCGATGAGCCTCAGCAAATCGACCCTCTGCGCTGCTGGACAGCGAAGGAGGCCGTGTTCAAGTGCGCCGGGATTGACGGCCTGGTGCTCAGCGATATCTGCCTCGATGCCGATGCCGAAAGGGCATTCGCCGGCGGCCGCCGCTTTGCCGTTTATCATCCCGAGGAGGGAATGGCCCTCGCCATAGAGATTGAGCCCGCGGCATCAGATGAGCCATGACTCCACCGAGGGGTGGCCGCCGAGCGGCGAGTCGAGCTGACCGCGGATCGACGCGAGCATCGACCGCGCCTCGACATCGCGCCGCTCAACCCTGATCCCCGCCATTGAATAGACAGCCAGCAGGCAGCGCAACCCGAGCAACTGCTCGACAGCGCGGCGCAGCGCGCCTGCCATACCGGGCATGAGCCTGTCGGCGGCAGGAATCTCGAGCTCCATGAGCGAATCGGCCTGTTCGGCATCGCAGTCGTCGCAAGGAGGGACAACGCAGTCGGTCACGAACGGGAACAGCGACACCGCCAGTGCCGAGCATTCGTTACCCACAAGAGTGGCAAGCGCCTTGAGCCGGTCGGGGCAGAGAAGGTTGGTGTTGATCGCGGTGATGTCTGACGAAGCGATGGCGCCGTCTAAAGCGGCAAGGGCATAGACACTGTTGGTGACGGCCCGGAGCGAAAGTGTGATTTTCATAGTTAATGATGTGTGTTTCAATAGTTTTTTAGAAGATTGCAGTTCAGATAATGGCCATGCTGCGGCCGGGATAGCGGTGGCGCATCTCCTCATGGTAGATGCTCAGCGCACGCGCCGGACTGATGAAGAACCGCGAGGCCGGCTCGCAGGTTATTACCCGCGCAACCGCCTCATTGATTTTCAGCTTCGGCTCCTTGCCCATTATGCGGCGAACCTTGGCGGCAATCTCCTCCCACTGGAGCTGGCGCAGCTGGGAGCCGGCGGCGCGATTGCCGCGGAGCACCTCGCCGATCGCTCTCACAGCCGTGTCGAAAGTGACATAATAGGAAGGCGCGGGCTCCATCACGGCGCGACGCATCACATCGAGCGTTGTCATCTGCCGGCCGGCAAGGTCGCGCTTGGCGTGGCGGATGGCAATCATCAGATCCCTGTTTCGGTCTTGAATATTGTCTAACATAAATATTAAAATAAGAGATTCGTTGTAATGCTGCAAAATTAGCATGGTAATTTGCCAATATCAATACCACGATTGTTAATTTTCTCTAAAGCTCATTATGTGCGGAGTAAACTTTTCGGGCTACGCACGTCAATAATGGTGGACAATTTCAAGAGTAATCCTTCGGATTTCACACCAACATGACCTTTCATCACTCGCGCGGCCTCATGAAGGCCGCAATAACGCTCACATTTTTGCTCACAGCCGCCATTGCGGCTCACTGCGCCGACATCACCGGCTCGGTCACCGACACCGGGCGCGAACCCCTGATGCAGGCATCGGTGCGCCTGCTGCGGACAGACTCCACCTTTGTCAAAGGCACCGCCGCCGACCTCGACGGCCGCTTCAGGCTGGCCAACGTGGCGCCGGGGAAATATATCGTCGAAGCCAGCTATGTGGGCTACACCCCGAGCTACACCGACATCCGCATGACCGACAAGCCGCTGGCGATGGAGCCGATTGTGATGAACGAGGCCTCAAACGTGCTCAAGGAGCTGACCGTGACCGGTGTGCGCACACCCATGAAGGTGATGACCGACACCGTCGAGTTTAACGCCGACAGCTACCTTACGCGCCCCAATGCCGTTGTTGAAGACCTTCTGAAGCGCCTGCCGGGAGTGGAGGTCGACTCTGACGGAAAGATCACGGCCAACGGCAAGGAGATCACCAAGATTCTGGTTGACGGCAAGGAGTTTTTCAGCGACGACCCGAAAGTGGCGTCGAAAAACCTCCCGGCTCAGCTTGTCGACAAGCTGCAGGTTGTTGACCGCAAGAGCGATCTGGCGCGACTCACAGGTGTTGACGACGGCGAGGAGGAAACCGTGATCAACCTCACCGTCAAGCCCGGCATGAAGAACGGATGGTTTGGCACCGCCGAGGCCGGCTACGGCACCGACTCGCGCTACAACGGCAACTTCAACATATCGCGCTTCACCAACGAGAATCAGTTTACCCTTCTGGGCAATTTCAACAACATCAACGAGCTCGGCTTCACCGACGGCAACGGCAACCGTTTCCGTCGCTTCGGCGGCAACAACGGCATCACCGAGAGCCGCGCCGTGGGCCTGAACTTCAATGTGGGCAACAAGGAGATTATTCGCGTTGGCGGCGACATTCTCTACTCCAACAGCGACAAACGCTCCGACCAGCGCTCCGAGCGGCGACACCTGTTTCCCGACTCGACGAGCTATTACAACTCCGAGCGCTCAACCCGCGACCGCGGCCACAACATCCGCGCCGACTTCCGTGTGCTCTGGAAGCCCGACTCGTTCAACACCCTTGAGTTCCGCCCCAACTTCACCCTTAACTACAACCGCTCCACATCGGCCGACAGCGCGCTGACCCGTGCCGGCGATCCGGCCATGACCCGCGTCAATTTCACTGAAAACAACGTGACCTCGCGCGGCAACTCGTTTGAAATGGGATCGCGCCTGATCTACACCCACAATTTCAGGAACCACCGCGGGCGATCGTTCTCGGTGATGGCCAACTACCGCGCCAGCAACGTCCACGAAAAGGAGTGGTCGCTGTCGCGCAACCTGTTCTACCTGTTCAACGACTCAACCGACATCTACGACCAGATGACACGCAACCACACCTGGATGAACTCCATAATGGGCCGCGTGAGCTGGACCGAACCTATCGGCAACCCCGACCGTGGCAACTACATCACCTTCAGCTATCAGGCCAACTACCGGTGGAACAATGCCGACAAACTCGTTTACGACCGCCTGCCCCTGCAGCCCGAACTTGACGCCGACCTCGGCGAATATGCCCTCAACGACACCCTCTCCAACCGTTTCCGCAACAACTTCTTCACCCAGAACTTCCGCCTGGGCTACAAGAAGGTGTCGCGCACAACCAACGCCGAAGTCGGCATAGCCGTCGTGCCGAGCCGTTCGGCCAGCACCAACCTCACCAACCCCGACAAGTCGATTCCGGTCAGAACCGTGTGGAACGTGGCACCCTTCATGCGCTTCCGCTATAAGTTCACCAAGAGCCGCTCGCTCGCCATCAACTACCGCGGCCGCTCGTCGGAGCCCTCCATGAACCAGCTGCAGCCCGTGGCCGACATGTCTGACCCCCTGCGCATTGTTCAGGGTAACCCGAATCTCGACCCGTCGTTCAACCATCACATCATGATCCGCTTCCAGGACTTTAACCCCGAGGCACAGCGGTCAATGATGCTCATGGGCGACTTTGACATGACCCAGAACTCAATCGTTTCAAAAACCACCTACAATCAGCTCACCGGCGGGCAGTTCACCACCTATGAGAATGTCAGCGGTGTGTGGAGCGGCCGGGTGATGTTTATCACCGCGTTCCCGCTGCGCAACAAGCACTGGACCTTCAACAACCACATTTTCACCAACTTCAACCGCACCGTTGGCTTCAACAACGGCCTTCGCAACGCCACCATGACCGTTATGGTGCGCGAAATGCCCTCGATAGCCTTCAGGCCCGACAATCTCGAATTCGAGCTCCGTCCCTTCTACCGCCTGCAGACCTCTCACGCCTCCCTGGCCTCGGTGGCCTCGTCGACGGTCCACAACTACGGCTTCAGGCTCGACGCGGCTTATCACGCGCCATTCGGCCTGTCGATCAACACCGATGTCGATTTCAACAAGTCGGCCGGCTATGCCTCGGGCTACAATCAGCAGAAATGGATGTGGAACGCCCAGCTGTCGTATCAGTTTCTGCGCAGCCGGGCAGCCACGATCGCCGTCAAGGTCTACGACATTCTCGGCGTCAACAAGGATATCACCCACAATGTCAATCCCGGATACATCGAAGATATCGACTACACCGGCCTGACGCGCTACGCCATGGTGACCTTCAACTATCGCTTCAACTCGTTCGGCAAGGGGAACCAGCCCGAAAGCCGCGATGACTTCATGCGCCGCGGCCCCGGCGGGCCCGGCGGCCCCGGCCGTCCGCCACGTCACTGACGGAAGATTATTCGCGAAAAATCGTTACATTTGTAACCGCAACCAAATGTAGAGTGAGCGATGAAACGACTTTTCCTTCTCGACGCCTATGCCCTGATATATCGCGCCTACTACGCGATGATCCGCACCCCGCGCATCACCACCAAAGGCCTCAACACCTCGGCCGTGTTCGGATTCTGCAACACCCTCGACGAGATTCTGCGCAAGGAGAATCCCACCCACATAGCGG
>CAZKXM010000075.1:0-9510 GCA_964556785.1 uncultured Bacteroides sp.
CTCCCACAAACCAGCTGTAGTTCGACCAGTTGGTGCCGAACTCAAACTCGAGAATAATGCCGGTTGCCACACCGATGGCAAAGTTGATTCCGAACAGGAGCATCCAGAACTTGGTGATGGCAAGCCATTTCTGACTCCGGGTGCGTAAATAGATTGTCTCCATTACGGCGACAATGACTGAAATGCCGAGCGTTAGAGGCACAAACAGCCAGTGATAGATAGCTGTGAGCGCAAACTGAGCTCTCGACCAGTCGACAACACTCATTAAATCGTCCATAAGCAGTGTAGAATTATTTTGAAAATTTGATTATAAGGATTTTCTCTCGTTAGTGGCGACTGTCGATGAGCGACTTCCTCACTGCTGCCGCGCGGTCGGCATCGTTGTCGTAGTCGCGGCTCAGAATGTCAGGGAAGAAAAACAGTTTGAACACAAAGAAAAGAATAAACAGCTTCACAAGGATTATGGCCCAGAGATAGCGACCTACCGTCATCTGTCGGAAACCGTCGACGTAGAAGTGGAATATTCTTGCCGGCAGCGATTTCCTCTCAGTGCTTTTTGCGGGTGGTGTGGATGTCTGATTCATCGGAAGCGCAATTACAGTTGGTTTCAGCTCCCAATATTAACAAATGTATGCATCAAATCATTGCTCATTAACCTAATTTAACACAAAATGTCTCGTTTTGCCGTAACATTTCATCAGTTTTATTGCGTCACACTAACGAACGAACTTAAAGTTGACCTTAACAACATCATCACAGATATGAAAATTCGCAACTTCCTTCTCGCTATTCTTCTCATTGCGGTTCCTTCAATAATGGCCGCAGCTCCGACAGTATTGTCCGATAGTCTTGCTGTCACACCCGCAACCGATTCCCTGATTTTCGATCAGGGCGACATCAGTGTGTCAGAGATCATGGACATGCCCGTGGCCGCGGAGGATCATTCTGGAGGTTTTTTCGATGATTTTGAGCCGCTCAGAATTCTCGCCGTGATCGGAATCTTCATCCTGCCTCCCGTTGTGCTCATCATTGCGCTTATCCTGATTCTGCGGTATTTGGAGTCAAGAAATGTGAGGCGCGCCACTCTGATTGATCTGTCGCTGCGCACGGGAAACCAGCTTCCGCCTGAATTTTTTGCCAGACGCCGTTCCGACACCCGCCTGCAGTCGGGCCTCTATTGGCTTGCGTGGGGTGTAGGACTGATGATTTTCTTCTTTGTCGTGGGAACTACTCCTGTCGCAGCCCTGATGACAGTGCCCTGCCTGATTGGTCTGTCGAAATGCCTGACTTACTTCTTGGATCAACGCCGTCGTCAGGATGCTGAGTAAAATCGAAGAACTTGCGTTGATCGCGAGGTGTCTGGCTATGGACGACAGGCGGGCTTTCACCCGTCTTGTCGAAGCCACGCAGGAGCGGCTGAGGCGTTTTCTGTTCAACCTCACAGCCGGCGATCCGCTGCTCACCGACGATCTGGCGCAGGAAACCTATATTCATGCCTGGAGAGCTCTCGCATCGTTTCGGGGTAGCTCAAGGTTTCAGACGTGGCTCACATCTATTGCGTTAAGGCAATATTACACGTGGGTGCGCGGTAACCATCCCACTGCTGACCTCGATGCGGCGCCTGAAGCCGCCTGCTGCTCATCAGAGCGGTTTGATGCCTCTCACGATGTCGGTGTTGCTCTGAAAGCTCTGCAGCCGCTCGACCGTAGCCTTGTGCTGCTGTTCTACTTTGAAGACCTGCCTGTCAAAAAGATTAGCCGGCTCACCGGACTGACGCAGGAAAATGTTAAAACCCGCCTTCACCGCGCCCGCGGGCAGATGGCCAAACTCCTCACTGAAAATGACTGATAACGATTTAAGAAATGTTCTTCATAGGCATCTGCCGCATGCACCGCAATCGCAATGGTTTGTCAAAAAGGTTGTCAACCGTTTGCCGCAAAGGCGTGTGTCGGGTCTCGAACTGGTTGCTTACGTAGTGGCAATCGTAGCGGCTCTCGCTTTTATAGCTTTCACTGCAGTGGGAGTGACAAGAGTAGGAACGCTGACGGTTGGAGTGCTCATTCAGACCGCTGTAGCTCTCGGAATCATTGGGGCCGTAGGGTGGAATATTGTAAGCTCGAAATTGAGTGTTTAACATTTTTTAGATGTATCTGCAGCTGTTGTTCCGCTCCATTTGATGTAATTTTGAATTTCTATGTCAAAAAACGGACTTTCATCAAAAGGAGCAGCAGATCTTGAAGCACGGCTTAAGGATGCGACGACGGCCCGCCAGGCTTTCACCGAGGCTATCGCCGAGTTTTCCGAGCCGCTCTATTGGCAGATCAGGCGTCTGGTCAACAATCATGACGATGCCAACGACCTGTTGCAAAACACGTTTATGAAGGCATGGCAATCGCTTGAGAATTTTCGCGGTGATGCCCGCCTGTCCACATGGCTTCACAAGATAGCCATCAACGAAAGCCTGTCGTTTCTCGACAAGGAGAAACGGCGCGCCGGTGTGTCGATCGACGATCCGGAGTCACACATGGCCCGCGCCGTTGAGGCCGACACGATGGTTGATGGCGACGAATTGGCCCGGAAACTGCGTGTGGCAATCTCGCAGCTGCCTGAAAAGCAGCGCCTTGTGTTCAACATGCGCTACTATGATGAGATGAAGTATGAGGACATGTCGCAGATTCTCGGCACATCTGTCGGCGCACTCAAGGCATCTTATCATCTTGCCGTGAAAAAAATCGAGAAATTTTTTGAAGCCGACAACTAAACCTGATGCCTCTTATTCTGTCTAATCGATTGACCTGACATAACAAAAAACCGATTCAAGATCTCATGGAGAACAAAGATATACTTTCAAAAATCAACCGGCGCACCGGAATGACCGTGCCTGAGGGCTATTTCGACGATTTCGCCCGACGCATGGCTGCATCTCTGCCCGAGCAGGAGTGGGAGAGGGGCGATGCTTCAGAAACTGTTTCTGACGTTGCGCCCCGCCGGTCAGTGTGGCATGCCATAAGGCCTTATGTGTATATGGCCGCGATGTTTGCCGGAATATGGCTTATGATGAGTCTGTTTGATCATATCCGTCCCGCCACGACCCTGAACATCGACTCAAATCCCGTGCTTGCCGAAGCCATTGGCAACGACGCTTTTATAAATGAATATTTTCTTGATAACGCCGACAGCGACGAGCTTCTCGACGATATCTGGTCTGATCAGTAATCTTTTATATCTGACGCTATGACAATTTTACGCCGTGTAATTCTCGCTGTAATCGTGATTCTTTCTGTCGCGCCGGCGGCATTTTCGCAGACTCAGGCCGAACGTGTGGCCTGGATGAAGGAGATGAACCGTTTCAAGCATGAATTTCTGGCACGCGAGCTCAAGCTTACTGCCCAGCAGCAAAAGCAGTTTTTTGCGCTTTACGATGCTATGGACACCGAGATACGGAAAATCAACGACAACACCCGGAAGCTGGAGAAAACAGTCAAGGACAAAGGTGACAAGGCCACAGATCTTGAGCGCGAGAAGGCTGCCGAAGCAATGTTTGAGCTCAAGGGGAGGGAAAACGAGATTGAGATGCGTTATTTCCCCAAGTTCAAGGAGGTTCTGACCCCGACCCAGCTTTTTGAACTCAAGCATGCCGAACGCCGCTTCAACCGCGAGCTGATCAAGGAACATAAAAAGCACCGTCAGAGCGCAGAGAAGGCATGTAAGAAGAAATAAACCGATATGAAACGATTGGTAATCCTTTTAGCGGGGGTGATGATCGCTTTGGGTGTACATGCCCAAAAGGTCGCCACTCCCGATTTTGCATTTCCCAAGAAAGTTGCCGAACAATCAGCAGTGAGCCTGAAAGCGGCTCTGAAGAAGGGAAACGGCCCGGGAATCGTGCGCTCTCTGATGGATAAAGAGCTTGCTGAAGTTTCGATCGAACCGTCGCGTGTTTCCGCTCAGTTAGAGCAGATCGAGGGCACGCGCCGGCAGGTGAACGATTCAGTAACGGCGTCGATGCTCGATCTTCTGATGGCCGACATTATCTACAATGTGTATAACTCCGACCGCTATAAGTTCGACACCCGATCGCTGCCGGCCACACCGGTTTCGGCTGACATTTCGGAATGGAGCGGCGAGCAGTTCCGCAACAGGCTGAGCGAGCTGACAACGCGGGCAATGGCTAATGCCGATTTGCTGAAGAATGTGGGAATAGAGAAGTGGAACGGAGTTGTGACGGTCGACAAGTCGACTTTGATTTACTATCCGACGCTCTATGACTTCGCCGTCACGTTTGTTATTAAAATCGAAGAAGCGATAAACGCAATCGGTGACGTTGTGCCCCTCAAGGCTCTTTCGGAGTCGATCGTTACACCAGAACTCGCAAACGCCGATGCACGAAGAATTGTGTCATACTACGATGATCTCTTGCAGTTTCATTCCGGCAATAGCGCGCCGCGGATAAATTACACAATCAGGCGCCTGGAGTTTATCAACAAACACGTGTTTGGTGAAAGTAGCAGTAGTGAAGAAGTGTGGCCGCGCTTCAATCAGATCATCATGAAGATGTTTGATAAGGAATTCCCTGTTACGGAATTCAGCGGTGACTTGCTTCTGAGTCTGTTAACTACTGTCATGACTCACGAGCAAATCGATCAGCTCTACGATCTCACAGGAAGATTTATCAAGAAATATCCGGCCTATCTCAACATGCCTGACATGGAGCGACTGAGGAAAGAGCTCGCGAAAAAGAGAATCGAGATTCTTTATCCGTCGGCCAATCTTATTGTCCCGTCAGCCCGGCCGGTAACGATTGTCGTCGGTGCGGAAAATGTAAGCGACGGTTTCCTTGAGATAAGCAGGGTTTTGTCTGGCGATAAAATTGAAACGATTGCTTCGTTTCCCGTGTCGGTGGGCGACACCGTAGGATCGCGAGGTATTGTCAGAATTCCATTCACATTTCGTGCTGACGGACGCTATCGTCTCGCTACCGGAGTGAAGCAAGGAAAACTCAGCGACGAACGCCGGATCGATGTCACGGCAGCCTCAATTCTGTTAGCAAATGCCGAAACGGTGTCCGGCAAAAGCCTTTATGCGCTTAATCCGGTTGACGGTGAGCCAATGGCGGGAGTAGAAATCTTCAGAAGTGTAAAGAATTCAGGCTCTGTAAGCATAGGTGTCACAGATGAGAACGGACGTGTAACCGTTGGCAATGAAGGAGTCTATTTCGGCAAGAAAGGCAGCTTGACCTCTCCCGAGATCAGTGTGTACTTCGGAGGCAATGGCACTTCTACAGACTCTTACCGTGCCCGAATATTGACCTCTCTGCCCCTTTATCACCCTGGCGACAGCATTGAATGGACAGCTGTTGTTTACTCACAAGGACCGTCAGGAAACAGACTGACAGCTGACAAGAAATTTGAAGTTAAGCTAACTGATGCAAACGGCATGACGGTCGAGACGGCAACTGTTGTCACCGATTCCCTCGGGCGGATTGCAGGAAAATTCAAGCTTCCTGACAGTGGATTGCAGGGCTACTTCTCAATCATTCTAACCGACGGCTCCCGCTACATAACTCAGGAGTCGGTAAAGGTTTCTGATTACAAACTGCCGACATTCGTCATTGAAACCGAACCGGTTTACTTTGATGGCGATGAAGCTGTGTTGCGCGGATGTGTAAGGGCCTATTCAGGATTTAATCTACCTGACACAAAAGTAGATGTCACCGTTACGGCTCTGCGCTCCATATGGTGGAACAGGGCCGACGGCTCAGTGTTCTATACAACAACCGTAACCACCGATGCCGCAGGCAAGTTCTCGCTCCGTTTATCGGGCCGTTTGCTTGCAGGTGCGCCGAGACCTGACGGACCCTTTGAGGTGACCTATGATGTCACTTCGCTAAGCGGGGAATCGCGCACGGCCTCGGTCCACTTTTCAAGGAAACCAATGCTGAGGGTGAATGCCGATTTGGATAGAAATGTCGACCTGTCGAGGCCGGTGAACTTTGATGTGAGGGTTCTCGATGCCGAAGGAAAGCCTGTCGATGCCGAGCTTGAGTACAGGCTTCAGCAAAACGACTCCACCGTTCGGATCGGTCGGTTTACTGTTTCGCACCAGTCGCTCGATTTCTCAGGATTAGATCAGGGACGCTACAACATATCCATAAAACCTGTGGCGAGTCCGGCCGATTCCATCACAGGAACGATGGTGCTGTATGATCTCGCAGTCAAGGCATCTCCCGTAAGCGACCGCGTTCTCTGGTCTCCGTCATCAACACTCGAACTCGGTAATTCAGGTAAGGGCAAAGTGTTGCTCGCCGCGTCGGCTCCCACTCATGTTTTCTACACGTTAAAGGCCGGAAACAAAATTGTTGATCAGCGCTTGATTCCGTTTGACGCTGTGAAGGACTCCGTAGAGGTCAGCCTCCCCGAGGGAACAGAGAGGGGATTGGCTACATTCGCCGCTGTCGCCGACTATTCCGAATCGCTGATCACCATCACCGTTACCGCTCCGGCAGCGCGCCGTAAGCTCGTGGTCAAGGCAGAAAGCATGCGCGACAGGGTTGTTCCGGGCACGCCTGAAACGTGGACAGTAAAGGTTGAAACCACTGATAACAATACTGAGAGCGCCGCTGTTGTTCTGGATATGTATAACGCAGCCGTCGATGCCTTGACAACCAGCAGATTTAATCTCAATCTGCCGGGAAAATATGCACCGACTATCGGATGGCGTTTCAACGTAGGAGGATCGTGGACTCCGAATTATTCCGTTTTATCGGATCAAAGGATTGACACTCAAGATTTCAGGCTGTTCTTCCTGACTACCCACTATTGGAACAGTCAGCTTGATATAGTTCCGCCGTCGTTCAACACCTATGGACTGTCGTTTGTGGGGCGCCGTTACTACAGCTATCCAATTTCTGTCAAAGGAGCGGCAGTTATGCAGAGTTCCAGATCAGTGGAGAGTAACAATGTTGTTGAAGATATGCTTGCCGAGGCCGACGCTGATTCAGGATCGATAGCTGAGGAAGTACCGCTGACAGCCGAGCCCTTCGCTTATCGCGACAGGGAGGTGCCGCTCGCTTTCTTCAAGCCAATGCTGACAACCGGTGATGACGGGCGGTTAACGTTCTCGTTTACCGTTCCCGATGCCAACACCACATGGCGATTCAATGCCGTTGCATTTACCCGCGATCTGCTTTCGGCCAATTTCAGCGCCGATGTCACGGCATCGAAGCCCGTGATGGTTCAGCCTAATCTGCCGCGATTTGTGAGAAGCGGTGACAGGGTTGAGATTCAGGCGTTGGTGATGAACAATACCGACAGCCGGGCTGAGATAAGTACGCTCATTGAAATCTTCGATCCCGCCACATCGCAGTTGATCACCACGGAGCGTCACACAGATCTTATCGACGCTTTTGGATCGGCGACAGTGTCGATTATGGTTGATGCACCTTTCCATTCGGCGATGCTGGGCTTCAGAGTGAAATCGTCAACCGCTACATTTGCCGATGGTGAGCAGGCTTTGCTGCCCGTTCTCCCTGCAGCGCAGCCTGTGGTGTCGGCAACGCCCTTCTTCATTCCGGCCGGAGAGAAAAACTTCAGCATCACGATGCCTGAAATCAGCGATAATGCGCGGGTGACGCTCGAATACTGCGAGAATCCTGCATGGGCCGTTGTCACTGCGCTCCCGGGATTGTATGACAACAAGTTTAACACAACCATCGGGGCGGCTCACTCGCTGTTTGCGGCTGCCGTTTCCGACGGGATAGTGCGCACTTATCCCACCGTTGCCAATGCCCTTAGCCGCTGGACCGCAAGCGACAGGTCAGATTCCACTCTCGTGTCAATGCTTGAACGTAACGGCGACCTGAAAATCGCCATGCTTCAGGCCACACCGTGGATGATGGATGCCCGCAGCGATTCAGAGCGTATGGACCGGCTTGCAATGATTCTGAGCCGACGCATGATCGACACTTCCGTTTCAGGAGCAATCGACCTGTTTCAGCGCTGTCAGGTACATGGCGGCGGATGGAACTGGACCGGAACGGGCGATAAAGCCGATCTCTGGACAACAATGATGGTGCTCCGAATGATGGGCCGACTCAACCAGCTCGGATTCCTGCCGAAAAATGAAAGCCTCCGGCAGATGATCGGTAATGCCGTCCGTTTTGTCGATGCACATATTGCCGACCGGTTCCGCGAATCGCCCTCAGGCAACTATATGGACTATGTGTATATGCGCGACATGTTCCCTGAAATCCGCCAGTCGTCGGCAGCTGAACGTGTCACGTCGGCCACCCTGCAGCAGATCACAGGCCGCTGGGGTGATCTTCAGCCGCAGGCTAAGGCCGTGGCTGCAACAATCCTTTACCACCATAATTATGTTGCCACAGCCCGCCAGATCCTCGAATCGCTGAGGGAATATGCTGTGGCTTCGCCTGAACAAGGCATGTGGTGGCCATCGCTGGCACCCGACTGGTGGTCGGTAACAACCCCTGCAATGACAGGATTTATCCTTGAAGCCTTCGCAACCGTGGAGCCCGGATGCGCTGAGATCGAGCAGATATGCCACTGGCTTGTGAACCGAAAGATGGCTCAGGACTGGGGCGACATGATCAGCACTTCGTCGCTCGTCGCAACTTTCCTTGCTGCTGCTCCGAAATGGGTAACACCGGCCGTCGCGCCTGTTGTGAGGATTGGCGATGAAACGGTGACTCCAGCCAATGTTGAACGGATAAGCGGATATTTCCGAACTGATGTGTCGGAGTTAAAACCCTCCGGGCAGCGTCTTTCGATTGACGGCGCCGGCACAACGCCATCATGGGGCGCCTTGTTTGTCAGCGACAACCGCCCTATGACGGAGATCGAGCCGTCAGCAGTAGCGAATCTGGAAATCAGCAGGAGCTTCCTCGTCGTGTCGCCCGACGGCAGCGTGCGCAATGCCGACGGACGCCTCCGCACAGGCGACCGCATGCGCGTGACGCTCACAATAAAGGCCAGGCAGAGCATGGACTATGTGGCTGTTGTGGACAACCGCGCTTCATGCTTTGAACCGGTCGACCAGCTTCCCGGATATGTTTATGCCGACGGCCTGAGCTTCTACCGAGTCAATGCCGATGCCGCGACATCGCTCTTCATCACCCACCTTCCGGCTGGAACATTTGTGCTGAGCTATGACATGCAGGTAAATAATGCCGGGGTGTTCACCTCCGGTGCAGCTACGGTTCAGAGCCAGCTCTCACCGTCGCTCACGGCCCGATCGGCAGGCGCCGTTTTTGCCGTTGATTAGGCCGCTGCCACCGACGCCAGCTGCACTCCCTTTTTTATGAAAGGGGGGCTAAAAAAATTTTGTGGAATGAAAGGAGTTTGCTAATTTTGCGGCATGTGCGGACATTGCGTGCCCGCGCATAGTGCCATGAAACTTACATCACTCACATAACGCAATGACAGAAAAGAAAGAAAGATTGTTTGACATGTTTCCGCCCGTTTCCACCGAGGAATGGCGCGCAAAGGTAGAGGC
>CAZKXM010000076.1:0-9385 GCA_964556785.1 uncultured Bacteroides sp.
GATCCGAAGTTGCCGTGACCGTCAACAAGGCAATAGCGCAAAGCCCAGGGCTGTGCCATACGGACAACGGTGCCATAGATCGACGAGTCGCCGTGGGGGTGATATTTACCCATAACCTCGCCGACGCAGTTAGCCGCTTTTTTGTGAGGATGGTCGCTTGTGTTTCCCATCTCGTTCATACCGTAGAGCACACGGCGGTGAACGGGCTTCAGGCCGTCGCGCACGTCAGGGAGCGCGCGTGACACAATGACCGACATCGAATAGTCGATGTAGGCCGATTTCATTTCATTCTCGATGTTGATCTTTATAATGCGATCTTCTTCCAGCATGATATTATGTAGGTATTTATAATTTGCTTAAAATCAGCGGGCAGGATGTCATGGTGACATCTCACGATTTTTAACATACAAAGATAATGAATTTTTAGCAAAAATTATGCAAACTGAAAGCATCAATATGTGTTTTTTAATGTTATAAATATTGAATGTGCCACATTGTGGCATGTTTGGCACAATATTTGTTGCTTACTCCGTTCATCATATAGCAATAAATCAATTTATGGACACCAATTTCTCACAAGGACTCAAGCAGATCCTGTTTGCCGGACGCAATGAAGCCGTCAGGCACAACAATCCGTACATAATGCCCGAGCACCTGCTTCTGGCATTACTGAGCGACATCAACGGGCCCGCATTTCGGTTGGTAGAGACGGCGTCCAACGGGTCGTCGGCCTACGAACTGACGCAAAGCCTCGACAAAGCGATGTTTGAGGCTGCTGTCGATAACCGCGGTGAGAGTATGGACACGCCTGTGACGGCTGACAGTGTCATGATTTCCGATACAGTCAACCGCCTGATCAAGCTATCGGTGCTCGAAGCCCGCATGCTCAAGAGCGAGGAGGTTAAACCCGAACATCTTCTGCTCGCAATCTTCCACAATTCTGATTCACAAAATTCTCAATATATGGACAAATTCCGCAAGTCAGGAGTGAGCTATGAGGCTCTCTTCGCCCAGCTTACAGATCGCAGTGAAAAACAGGATCCGGTTGCCGGACCCGGTTTCAGCGACGATGATGACGACGATGAATTTGCCGCTCCGGGCGACAATGCGTCACAGAGACCTTCGGGCACATCGACCGCATCGGCAAGCCGCGGCAACGATACTCCGGTTCTTGACAAATTCGGCAACGACATGACTCTCGCCGCCGAGGAAAACCGTCTCGACCCCGTTGTGGGCCGCGAAGTGGAGATCGAGCGTCTGGCCCAGATTCTCAGCCGCAGGAAAAAGAACAATCCTGTTCTGATCGGCGAACCGGGTGTAGGTAAAAGCGCGATCGTTGAAGGCCTGGCGCTGCGCATTGTTCAGCGGAAGGTGTCGAGAATTCTTTTCGACAAACGTGTGATTTCGCTCGACATGGCCTCGCTGGTTGCCGGCACAAAGTATCGCGGCCAGTTTGAGGAGCGCGTGAAGTCGATTCTCAACGAGCTCTCGAAAAACAAGAACATCATTCTGTTCATCGACGAGCTCCATACAATCGTGGGGGCCGGAAACGCTGCCGGCTCAATGGATGCCGCAAACCTGCTGAAGCCCGCTCTTGCGCGAGGTGAGATCCAGTGCATCGGTGCCACCACTCTCGACGAATATCGCAAGAACATTGAAAAAGACGGAGCTCTCGAGCGCAGGTTCCAGAAAGTGATGGTTGAACCCACCACTGCCGAGGAAACCCGTCAGATTCTCGACAATATCCGCGACAAATATGAGGAACATCACAATGTCACCTTCACACCCGAGGCTCTTGACGCCTGCGTCAGACTGACCGAACGCTATGTAAGCGACCGTAATTTTCCCGACAAGGCAATCGATGCCATGGACGAGGCAGGCTCACGCGTTCATATCACCAACGTGACGGTGCCTAAAGAGATCGAGGATATCGAAGCATCGATCGAGGAGGCAGGCGCCAACAAGCTCAAGGCCGCGCAAGCCCAGAACTTCGAAAGCGCTGCGGCATTCCGCGATCAGGAACAGACCCTGCGCAAAAATCTCGAAGCTGCCAAAAAGCGCTGGGAAGAGCACCTGCTCGCCCATCGCGAGACAGTCGACGAGGAGAAAGTGGCCGAAGTGGTTGCCATGATGACAGGTGTACCTGTTCAAAGGATTGCTCAGGCCGAGGGAATGCGTCTGAAAGAGATGGCACCCGTGCTCAAGAGCGAGATCATTGGTCAGGATCCGGCTATCGAGAAGATTGTCAAGGCCATTCAGCGTAACCGAATAGGTCTGAAAGACCCCAACAAGCCTATAGGCACATTCATGTTCCTCGGACCGACCGGCGTCGGCAAGACCCACCTGGCTAAGAAGCTTGCCGAATATCTTTTTGACTCTGCCGACACTCTTATTCGTGTCGACATGAGCGAATATATGGAGAAATTCACCGTTTCGCGTCTGGTTGGTGCGCCTCCGGGATATGTCGGGTATGAGGAAGGTGGTCAGCTGACTGAGAAAGTGCGCCGCCGTCCCTACTCGGTAGTGCTTCTTGATGAAATCGAGAAGGCCCACCCTGATGTGTTCAATCTCCTTCTGCAGGTGATGGATGAGGGCCGTCTGACCGACAGCCTCGGCCGACGTATCGATTTCAAGAACACTATCATCATAATGACCTCTAACATCGGTTCGCGCCAGCTCAAGGACTTTGGCAGCGGCATCGGTTTCAATCCCGCAGGGAGCGCCGACAAAGACTATTCGCGCGGTGTGATCCAGAAGGCACTCAACAAGGCTTTTTCGCCTGAGTTCCTTAACCGCGTTGACGACATCGTGATGTTCGAACCGCTTGACAAGGAGGCGATTTTCAAGATAATCGATATCGAACTGTCAGGTTTCTACAAGAGAATCGATTCGCTGGGCTATAAGCTCAATCTCACCGAAGAGGCCAAGAACTTCGTTGCTGAGAAAGGCTACGATTCCAATTACGGAGCACGGCCTTTGAAGCGAGCCATTCAGAAGTATCTTGAAGACGAGCTTGCCGAGCTTATCATCAACACCGACATTAAGCCGGGCGATGAGATTGTTGTGAGCTACACCGAAGGTGATGAAAAACTTAAGTTTGAAGTAAAATAATCACTTTAGAAAATCATTATAGAAGGACGCGGTTGCAAAATCGCGTCCTTTTTTCGTGAATTTTTGTAATTTTGCAGTTTAGTATGGAAAAGGTTAAGGAAATCAACGGCGTGAAGCTTCACTACACCGACAGCCTCGGAGATGGCGAACCGGTTGTGCTGATGCACGGCTGGGGGTGTAATCTTACGACTCTCTCGGCGATCGAGCGAACGGCTCTCTCGGCGGGATGCAGGGTGATCAACGTTGATTTTCCGGGTTTCGGCCAGAGCGACGAACCTGCGGAAGTGTGGGGTGTGGAAGAATACACCCGGCTGATTGAAGAACTTCTTCGACGGGAACATATCGAAAATCCCACTTTGCTTGGCCATTCGTTTGGCGGTCGCGTCGGCATTCTGTTTGCATCGCGTAATCCGGTTAAACGGCTTATTCTCGTTGATGCGGCAGGAGTGAAACCTCACCGGCCTCTCTCCTACTACTATCGGGTTTACCGTTTCAAGCTGTTCAAGAAATTGGCGCTTTTGCTGTTTGGCAAGGATAAAGGCCAAAAGATCATTGATGCCCGGCGCGCCAAAGCCGGCTCGGCCGACTATGCGGCAGCTTCTCCGCGCATGCGCGCCATTCTCTCGAAGGTTGTCAACGAAGATCTGTGCCACGTCATGCCCTCGATAACGGCACCCACGCTGCTCATCTGGGGCGAGAACGACACGGCCACACCCCTTTCAGATGCAAAGAAAATGGAAAAGCTGATTCCCGGATCCGGATTGGTCAGCTTCCCCGGATGCGGACACTACAGCTTTCTCGACAACCCGATCCAGTTCTCAGCCGTTCTTACAAGTTTCCTTAAAAGCTAATTCTGATTCATGCCCACCACCCTGTTCATGTTTGTGATATACAGCATTGTTATGCTGACAGCGCTCGCCAACATGCTTGCCGAGTTCCGCCGCGATCTGACAATGCTCCAGCAAAACTCTTACCGGATTGACCGCTACCGACGTTGGCTCAAGGCAAGCGGCGATACAACTTCGTTCATAAGGCTCGTTGCCATAGTCGTTGCTGTGCTTGTGGTCACTCCTCAAATGACGCGGTCCTTTTCATGGGAGCTAATTTTTCTTGTCACTGTGATAAGCCTGACGCGCATCCTGAAGATGCGTTACAAGAAGCCGCTGGTGATGACCAAACGGGCATGGCGCCTTTTCTCGGTGATGATGCTGCTTTCAGTTATTGTTATTGTCGGGGCCTATTTCTTATTCAAAGGAACTCAATCTGTTGTCGACGGGCAGTTCGTTGTTTCGGAAACTGCACTTGCACTCTATTGCGGCAGTCACCTGATCACAATGTGTGCCGTAGCCTTACTCGAACCTGTTGAAAGATCGATCAACCGGCGCTACCGCAAGGATGCCGAGAGGATTCTGCGTTCAATGCCCGATCTGAAAATCATTGGCATAACAGGATCGTATGGCAAAACGAGCACCAAGCACTATCTCCACCGCATTCTCTCGGAGAAATATGACACACTGATGACTCCGGGAAACTTCAACACCACCCTCGGTGTAATCCGTACGGTAAGGGAGCATCTCAAGCCTTACAATGAAGTGTTCATCGTGGAGATGGGTGCGAAGCAGATTGACGATATAGCCGATATCTGCCGCCTTGTTCATCCGCATGCCGGAATTGTAACGGCGGTCGGACCTCAGCATCTCGAGTCGTTCAAAACGATCGAAAATGTCCAGTCAACCAAGTTTGAGCTCGTTGACGCGCTTCCGGCCGACGGCCTTGCCGTGCTCAACAATGATTTTCCCTATATCGCTAACCGAAAGGTGACGAATGTCGCTGCAGCGCGTTACACCGTCAACGACGCCGAGGGTGCCGACTGGCACGTGAGCGATGTGAGCTATTCCCGAGAAGGGACCACTTTCACCCTCCATGGGCCCGACGGCTATTCGATAGAACTGCGCACTCACCTGGTTGGCGAATGCAATATATCCAACCTTGCCGCAGCTGTGATAATGGCGCGCTATCTCGGAGTTGAAGATTCAAAGATACAATATGCCGTGACTCAGATCCAGCAGGTTGAACACCGGCTGAATCTGAAGCGTGTGCCCGGCGGCATAACCATTATCGATGATGCTTACAACTCCAACCCAACGGGATCGGCCATGGCACTCGACGTTCTGTCGGGTATGACCGACGGAAAGAGGATTGTTGTCACTCCGGGAATGGTTGAACTCGGCGAGAAGCAGTATGAACTCAACAGAGCCTTCGGCGAAAAGATGGCCGGAAAAGTTGATATAGCAATCATTGTCAACCGCGCCAACCGCGATGCTATTGTTGAAGGAGCCCTCAAGGGAGGCATGGATGAGTCGGCAATCAGGAAAGTCGACAGTTTTGCCGAAGCTCAGGCCCTCCTCTCCACTCTTCTGGCACCCGGCGACACCGTGCTCTATGAAAATGATCTACCAGACACATTCAAGTAAAGATGAAAACCAATATTGCAGTGTTTTTCGGCGGACGCTCCACCGAACATGAGATTTCAGTGATATCGGCCAATCAGGCAATGGCTGCCATTGACCGCGAGCGCTACGACGTTACCCCCATATACATCACCAAGCAGGGAAAATGGTTTACCGGCGATATGCTCACCGATGTGAGCAACTACCGCGACATCCCCGCGCTGCTGGCTAAATGCACGGAGGTTTACATGAACCCCGAGTTTGGCGATTACAACATTTACCGTCGCAAGAAACCTACATTCGGTTCTGCAGTGCTGACAAAGGCCGATGTTGTGATTCCGGTGCTCCACGGCTCAAACGGTGAGGACGGAACATTCGAGGGTCTCCTTGAAACGATCGGTATTCCTTTTGCCGGATGCAACACTCTTGCGAGCGCCAACGGCATGGACAAGATCACGATGAAGATGATTCTCAGGGAGTGCGGCATTCCAGTTGTTGATTATGTCTGGTTTACCGATAAGGAATGGTTCACGAAGCGCGATGAACTGATTCAGCGCATAGAGAATAAGATTGGCTATCCCGTGATCGTCAAGCCCGCCAATCTCGGCTCATCGGTCGGCATAGGCCGCGCCACTGACCGCACAGAGCTCATTGAGCGCGTTGAGGATGCCAGCCGCTACTCAACCCGAATAATCGTCGAGGACATGGTTGAGAACCTCAAGGAGATAAACTGCTCTGTGCTCGGTGACTGCGATGACTACACCACATCGATCCTCGAAGAGCCGATAAAGAGCGGCGAGATCCTCTCATATGAAGATAAATACATGGGTGGCTCGAAGGGCTCGAAGGGAATGCAGGCAGCTCAGAAACGCTTCCCGGCCGATCTGACGAAAGAAATGACCGAGAAAATCCAATTTCTTGCCGGCGAAACATTCCGCGTACTATCATGCCACGGTGTGAGCCGTGTCGACGTTATGGTGAATGCCGACACCGACGAGGTGTTCGTGAATGAAATCAACACCATCCCCGGATCACTCTCATTCTACCTTTGGGAGGCTTCGGGCATCAACTTCTCAGAACTCATGAACCGCCTTGTTTCGCTCGCTCTCAAGCGCAAGCGCGAGCAGGAACACAAAACCGTGAGCTACGATCAAAACATCTTCTCCATGGGAGGAGGCGGTGTGAAAGGCGGCGTGAAGGGGGGCGGTAAATTCCACAAGTAACCAATGAACTCCACGCCGATCTTCATTGCCCGGCATCTTAGCATTAAAGGAAGGGACACAAACCGCCGGACATCAACCGGAATTACGGTTGCGGTTGCCGGTATTGCCCTTGCGATAGTGGTGATGATGCTTTCGATAGCAGTGATGAACGGTTTCCGCGATGAGATTCGCCGGAAAGTTACCGGGTTTGAAGCCCAGATAACGATCAGCATTCCCCCTCCTCCGTCTGACATTTCACTTGACGGATCTTCCTCGCTTACACCAAGCCCTGTCACTCTTTCACAACCGGTTATCGAGTCGATCAAGGCCGTTACCGACGGCAGGGCAACATTCAGTCTGGCATCGCTGAGGCCAACTATATTGAAAACCTCTGATTCGTTCGTAGGAGTGGTGGCACGGGGGTCTGACAGGCCTGAAGGGATCAGTTTGATCTCCGACAACATAACGGATGGAGAGATGCCCGACTTTAACGATCCTGAATCGAAAAATTCTCTGGTTGTTTCGCGTGCTGTGGCATCAAACCTCGGCATCTCCACCGGCGACAAGGTGCAAGCTTACTTTTTCGGCGATGGAGCTGTTAAAGCGAGAAACCTGACCGTCAGCGCGATCTATGATACCCACTTCAGTGATTACGATCAATCGCAAGTGTTCACATCGCTATCGCTGCTGCAGGGTGTTGACAAGATGAGCGACAACCAGGGTACCCGCATAGAGATCACGGGTCTGAGTGACGATGCTGTTGACAACACCGCGACCGAGCTCCAGAAGGCCCTTGTGGACAACCTTTATGCCGGACGCGACAGCGTTATCTATCAGATTGACAACGTTCACCACAAAGGTGCCCTCTATTTCAACTGGCTCGATCTGCTCGACACTAACGTGACCGTCATACTGATCATTATGACCGTTGTGGCGGCCATTACTCTGATTTCGTGTCTGTTCATCATGATTCTCGAAAGAGTCAACATGATCGGTATCCTCAAGGCGCTCGGAGCTTCCAACAGCTTCATTCGCCGGATTTTCATTCTTGTGGCACAGAAAATCGTGATTAAAGGTGTGGTGATCGGCAATGCTATCGGACTGGCGCTGATCTTCCTCCAGTCGCATTTCCATTTCATTCCGCTTGATGCCGACACCTACTATCTGAGCTATGTTCCGGTTGAAATTACCGGTGCTAACCTTCTGTGGCTGAATCTTGGAGCGATAGTGATTTCGACACTTATACTTATCCTTCCGAGTCATGCGGTTGCCAATGTGTCGCCCGCACGCTCCATCCGCTTTGAATAAACAACATTTTTTGTTGTGGCGCATCCTACTTTTCGGCACGGATTTTGTTATCTAATAAGAGTTATTCGCTAATTTTGTAATTCATTACATAATCTCACAATCGACTTTACTTTGAATACATCGCAAACCCCAAATACCGAAGCACTTCTCGATATGATTATCGAGAGTATTCAGGAACGGAAAGGTCGTCACATCACACGTGTCGATCTGTCGGAAATTGATTCATCAGCAGCCAGCAATTTCATTATCTGCGAAGGCACATCAACAACACAGGTGAATTCAATTGCCGACAACATTCGCGAGCAGTTGCTCGAGCAGCGCGGCGTCAAGCCTTACAATTACGACGGTTACACCAATTCGCAATGGATCGTGATCGATTATGGCGATACTTTCGTCCATGTGTTTCTTCCCGAGTTCCGTGAGCGTTACAACCTCGAAGAACTCTGGAGCGATGCCAAGATAACCGAGATTCCTGATCTGGATTGACAACCGGCCTAAATTATTAAACATTCCAAAATGGCAGACAAACCTAAAAAGAAGCCTGTGATCAAGTTCAGCATGTACTGGGCTTATGCTATCGTTATAGCATTTCTCATCGGCATGCTGTATATCGACGATAATTCGCTGACCAAAGAGGTTAGCTACAGCACATTCGAGCAATATGTCAGTGACGGCGGCGTGAAGAAGATCGTTGTCTTCACCAATAAGAACGAAGCCGAGGCATTCCTGACCGACTCGCTTGCTCAGAAAGTTTTTCATGAAAAGCAATATCAGAGCGGCAAAGGCCAGACCGCCAAAATCATGACTTCAATTCCGTCGGCCGACAAACTGCAGGACAAGATCGAGGAATGGCAGACATCGGGTAAGTTTACCGGCGATGTGAAGTTTGAGCGTGCCAGCGATTATTCGAGCCTGCTCTGGTCGTTCGGCCCGATAATTCTGCTGTTGGTTTTCTGGTTCTTCATGATGCGCCGCATGAGCGGCAAAGATGGTGGTGGCGCCGGCGGAGTTTTCAACGTTGGAAAGTCAAAAGCCAAGATATTTGATAAGGACGGTCCGGTTCAGGTCACATTCAAGGATGTGGCCGGACTCTCGGAAGCTAAGACAGAGATTGAGGAGATTGTTGAATTCCTCAAGAATCCGCAGCGCTACACTGACCTTGGCGGTAAGATACCCAAGGGCGCGCTCCTTGTGGGCCCTCCCGGAACCGGTAAGACACTTCTTGCAAAAGCAGTTGCCGGTGAGGCCAATGTGCCGTTCTTCTCGATGTCGGGCTCTGACTTTGTGGAGATGTTTGTGGGTGTCGGCGCTTCG
>CAZKXM010000077.1:0-9319 GCA_964556785.1 uncultured Bacteroides sp.
CTCGGCCTCCTCCTTGCTCTTTCCGGCAGCCATGAGCTCAGCCACTTCGGCTTTATAGTGCTTGTCGAAAAGCACATAGAAATCGCCGATCAGATGATCGCCCTTCTTTCCGGCCTTCTCGGGAGTGATGCCGTCGCCCCACTTCTGCCATGCGAGCATCGACTTGCATATGTGGATGCCGCGGTCGTTGACAATATTGGTTTTCACAACCCTGTTGCCGCAGGCCTCGAGAATCTGCGAAAGGCTGTAGCCGAGCAGAATGTTGCGCAGATGGCCGAGGTGGAGCGGCCTGTTGGTGTTGGGCGACGAGTATTCCACCATCACCAGCGGGCTTCCCTCACCGGGGCGGGTGATACCCCAGTCGGCGGTTTCGGCAATGTGACTGAGCACCGAGTTCCAGTAGGTAGGCTCGATCACGATATTGAGGAAACCCTTAATCACGTTATAGCGCGACACAGCCGGCTCGTTGTCGACAAGCCAGTCGCCTATCTCCTTTCCAACGGCTTCGGGCGACTTGCGCGCAGCCTTCACAAACGGAAAGGTGACCACTGTGAGGTTACCCTCAAACTCTTTCTTTGTTGCCGACACCTGCACTGAGGCAGGTTCACACTCAATTCCGTAGAGCTCTTTGACGGCGCGGGCCACACCCTGCGCCAACAGGTTATCGATTGACATGGATTGTATTCAGATTTTTTTGAGAGGTGCAAATTTACGAAAAAATCCGCAAGTGAGCCTATGCTTCAGAGTTCGATGAGAGCCTGAAGAATGGGCTTGTCGGTGCCGGTCAGACCCAATGTGTAGACTCCCTTTGCCGACGATGCCGTCATCAGGAAGTCGACACCGAAGCCGGGAGCCGAGGGGTGCATGAAGGCCAGCGAGGGTAGCACCACGCTGATCGCTCCTTCCTTGCCGCTGAACCGGGCGGCGAGCGACGAGCCGTGATTGTTTGACGGACGTGAGTTAGAGCACGTCAGGTAACCGTCAACGTTGCCCACAAAAAGCTTCATTCCGTTAAAGCTCACAGCCCAGAGATTGTCGGCTTCCTGTTCCACCGGGGCCTGCTGCGACAGCAGGGTGAGGATCTGGTTGACCGTCTGATCCACCTTATCCTGGGCCATGTGGACCATGGCTATAAATTCGAGATTTTCTTCTGAAATAGGGGCGCTGTAATCGCGGGGGCCTACAGCCACCATCAGCGTTCCGTCAAGCGATTCAATGAACGGACGCAGCATGCCAATCTGGGCAGCTGCCTGAGGCTGACCGGCCAGGCTTTTGCCGGCCTGTTCGAAAAAGCTGTCCCAATCCATTTCGGGCGAAATGCCGATCGCGGCAACCATGCCTGCGGCTGAAGGCACATAGTCAAGCACCGGGAGATTGATTTTTGTGGTGCCTGTGCCCTCCATGAGCGATCCGTCGGCCTTGAGAGCCAACACTTCGCCATGAATCTTGTTGGAAATGATCCGTGCGTTGAAACATCCCCATTTCGCGACATCGTCACCGGCCGCGGCATTGCCTGCCGATGCAACGTTGAGACATCCGTTGAGAAGATTGTCGCCGCTAAGGAAATCCACCAGGCCCTCGATATCGCCGACAGAACCGTCGGCCGCTTTCTTAAGCACTGAGCTGATCACGTCGGCGGTTTTTTCGGGCTGATGGCCGTTGACCCACATCTGATTGTCGCGCACGGCGATTACATATTCACCGGCCGAAAAGAGATCGAATCCGCTTTTCGACTCACGGGTAGCACCGTTTGATTCAAGCACAGAAGCGAGCTTCTGAGAATCGGTAACGGTGGCGGTCAGCAGAAAGTAATCGTCGCCGGCAAAAACCACGGCGTGCTTAAGGTCGGCCGCTTCGCCGAGCCCGGCAACCATGTTGAGCTCATCGGCGCTGATGCCTGACGCACCGAGCCGGAGCGATTCGGGCATAACCGCCTTTCCGTTCTCGATCTTAACGCCCATCTCTTTGATCACGGCGGGAATATCGACCGTTGCGAGGCCGGTAACATCGTCGGGCACAGTTTCAAGGAGTGCCTTTTCCTTAGTGCATGAGCTCAGCAGCATCACGATCGCTGCCAGCGGTAGGAGAAATCTTGAAAGTTTCATTATTACAGAGGTCTTTGTAGTGGTGCAAATATAGCCGAAATTTTGTAATTTTGCGCATTATGGACTACAGGATTTTGCCCCCCGACGGTCTGATCGAGGCCAGGGTTACACTTCCGCTTTCGAAAAGCATGAGCAACCGTGCTCTTGCCATCGCCGCTCTGACACCCGGTGAGCCGTTGCCTTCTGATGTCGCCGTGTGCGACGACACGCGGATGATGACCGAAGCGCTGGCCGCCAGCGATGCCCCCACGGCCTTCGTTGGCGCCGCCGGCACGGCAATGCGCTTCCTCGCGGCGGTGTTTGCCGCTACTCCCGGCGTCGAAAAGATTCTTGACGGGAGCGAGCGGATGCGCAAGCGCCCCATAGGTCCGCTTGTCGACGCGCTGCGCCAGTGCGGTGCCTCGATAACCTATCTCGGCGAGGAGGGCTATCCGCCTCTGAAAATCATAGGGAGCCGCCTCAAGGGGGGTGAAGTGACAGTCGACGCCTCAGTGAGCAGCCAGTTTATCTCGGCCCTACTGATTGCCGCTCCCGTGATGGAGCAGGGACTCACGCTGACCCTCACTGACCAGATCCGATCAAAGCCATATATCGACCTTACGCTCGCCATGATGCGCCATGCCGGAGCCCGCGCCGATTGGCACGACTACCGTACAATCAACGTAGAGCCCGGTTCATACCAACCGGCCGACTTCAAGATCGAAACAGATTGGAGCGCCGCGGCATTCTGGTATGAAATCCAGGCTCTGTCGAGCGGATTCATCTCAATCGAAGGATTGAAGGCCGACAGCCCTCAAGGTGACAGGGCATGCGCACGTATCTTCGAGAACTTCGGAGTGGTTACCGAATTTGACGGCGAAGAGAAGGGGGTGACAGAGCTCATGGCATCGCCCGAGCTCTGCCCGCGGTTCGCGGCCGACATGAGCGGCACGCCCGATCTGGTGCAGCCCGTTGTGGCGACCTGCTGCATGCTGCGTGTGCCGTTCCGCATCAGCGGCATCGACAATCTCCGTCTGAAGGAGACCGACCGCATTGCCGCACTGATCACCGAGATGAAGAAAATCGGCGTGACCATCGAGGTTGACTCCACCGACACCATCAGCTGGGAGGGGCGCGTGATGCCAATGACCGAGCTACCCGAGTTTGACACCTACGCCGACCATCGCATGGCTATGGCACTCGCCCCTGTGGCGCTCTACATTCCCGGCATAGTGATACGCAACGCCGAAGTTGTCGACAAATCTTATCCCGACTTCTGGGACAACCTGAGAGAGGCGGGGTTCATCCTTGCCGATCCCTCAATTCCGCTTGATCAGCTCATTCCCGACGGGAGCGAAGACAACTGACTATGACCGGCGCACTGATTCTTCTCGGCATTCTGGTGGTCACCGGCCTGGTGCTCCGGCTGTTTCACCGGCCGGAAACCGCTGACGCGACGACTGATGAAGCCCACGAGGAGGATGACGGTCAGCCCTGCTGCGGCATGCACCTGACGTGTGAGAAAGACTCTCTTAGCCCGGGAGTTGGCACGCAGGCAGAATATTATGACGACGAGGAACTTGACCGTTTCGCCGGGAAGGCCTCTGACGCCTACACTCCCGCCGAGACAGAAATGTTTCGCGACGTTCTGCTAACCCTGCGGCCCGAGGAGATAGCCGGATGGGCCCGCAGCATCCAGCTCCGTGGCATAGCCCTCCCCCTCGATGTGCGCGATGAGCTGATAATGATTGTGTCAGAGGCCCGCGCGGCCAAAAACGCTAAAGAATGATTGAATACGAATTTTTCAGAAACGCCCTCGCCGCCATCCTGATAATCAGCATTGCCGCAGGAATAATCGGAACATACATCGTGACGCGCCGCCTTGTGTCGATAGCGGGTGGAATCACCCACGCCTGTTTCGGCGGCCTCGGCCTTGGCTACTTCCTTGGATGGAATCCGCTGGTGATGGCCGGAGCGGTGGCTGTTGCGTCGTCGCTCGGAGTTGAATGGGTGGCCCGGCACTACGACGTGCGCCACGATTCAGCAATCGCCGTGGTGTGGGCGCTCGGCATGGCTATCGGCGTGCTGTTCGTGTTCCTGACGCCGGGGTACGTTCCTGAACTTAACGCATTTCTGTTTGGTAACATCCTGACAGTCAGCAAAGCCGACCTGTGGGCGTTCGGCATCTACACCGGCCTCCTCACCCTCTTTTACGCGGCACGGTTTCAGGTGATAACAGCCTGTGCGTTCGATCCTGACTTCGCACGGGTGCGCCGGCTGCCCGTCACTCTGATCACCACCGTGATGACTGTCTTCATAGCCGTGGGAATTGTGCTGACCATCCGCCTGGCTGGTGTGATGCTTCTTATGTCGATGATCACCCTGCCGCAGATGATTGCCGAAACATTTGTCAAACGCATGAGCCGGATGGTTGTAGCGGCGTGTCTGACAGCGATGGCCTGCTGCGCAGCCGGGCTGTTTCTGGCCACGGTGATCAATGTGCCCTGCTCAGCCCTGATGGTGCTTGTTCTGGTGGCAGTCTATGCCATCGCGCGGATCGCCAAGGCAATAATAAGCCGTAAACCGGCGTTGAATTAGAAAACTGATGAAACGCCCCGGCCATCACATAAAGCTTTTCGGCCTGCTGCAGCTGTGTGTGCTTGCAGCGGCGGCTGTCATTGCGGCGACCGTAACATCGTGTTCGCCCAAAAAGAACAATGCCGCCACGCGTAACTATCAGGCATTTCTGACCCGCTACAACATTTACTATAACGGCGACGAGCACTTCAAGGAAACCCTCAAGGAAATGGAGAAAAAGTATGAAGACGACTACACGCAGACCCTCTTCATGCACCCTGCCGACGCCCGTTCACATGAACGCGCGCCTCAACCTGAGGGCAACTTCGACCGCTCCATTGAAAAAGCCCAGAAGGCAATCCAGCTCCATTCCATCAAAAAGCGTCCGCGCAAGAAATCGGGCAAGACCGACGCTGCCTACAAGGCCTGGCTGAAGCGCGACGAGTATAATCCGTTTCTCCACAACGCGTGGATGATGATGGGCCGCAGCCAGTATTATAACGGCGACTTCCTCGGCGCGGCCTCGACGTTCTACTACGTTGTCAAACACTTCTCCTGGATTCCCGCCACAGTGACCGAGGCTCGCATCTGGCAGGCCCGGAGTTACTGCGCCATGGACTGGCTCTTCGAGGCCGAGAACATAATAACCCGCATCAAGCCCGACGAGCTCACCAACAAGACCCTCAAAGGGCTCTACCACTTCACGTATGCCGACTTC
Organism: uncultured Bacteroides sp.; assembly: GCA_964556785.1. GTDB lineage: Bacteria > Bacteroidota > Bacteroidia > Bacteroidales > Muribaculaceae > CAG-1031. The sequence continues at coordinate 5,380 of CAZKXM010000077.1, forward strand.
CTGATCCGTTCGCATGAGTATGCCAAGGCAATTCCACAGCTCACAGATGCCATAAAATATGCCTCAGGGCAGCAACGAACCCGCCTGACCTTCCTGCTGGGGCAGCTCTATGCGGCCGAGGGACGAAAAAAAGAGGCCTACGAAGCCTTCCGCAAGGCCGGTAGCTCGGCCAATGCGGCTTACCGCACCAAGTTCAATGCCCGCATAAAGCAGAGCGAGGTGTTTGAGGGCGCCAACATCGAGCCCGAGGTGAAGTCGCTGCGCGCCATGACCCGCTACGACCGTAACAAAGACTATCTCGACCAGATCTACTATGCCATAGGCAATCTGTACCTGTCGCGCCGCGACACTCTCAACGCCATCGAAAACTATAAGCTCGCCGCCGAGAAGTCAACGCGCTCAGGCATCGACAAGGCCATCAGTCAGATCACGCTGGGCAAACTCTATTTCGAGCGCCACAACTATGATCTGGCGCAGCCCTGTTTCAGCGAGGCTGTGCCCCTGCTGCCCGACGACTATCCCGATTATGCCCTGCTGAAGCGCCGCAGCGACGTGCTCGACGAACTCGCCGTCTATTCACAGAATGTCACCCTGCAGGACTCGCTCCAGCGGCTCGCGGCCATGCCCGATGCCGAGCGCCTCAAGGTTATCGAAAAAATCATTGCCGACCTCAAGAAGAAAGAAAAAGAGGAGGAGGAACAGGCACGCCGCGAGGAATATCTGGCTCAGGTAGAGGCTATGGGCTCGGCCCTGAAGCAGAATGCAGGCAACGCCCCGGCCACCTTTGCCCTCAACAACGACAATTCCTGGTATTTCTACAACACGGCCACCCGCAATGCCGGCAAAACGGAGTTTCAGCGCAGGTGGGGCTCGCGTAAGCTTGAAAACGACTGGCGCCGCCGCAATAAGGCAGCGTTTGCCTTCTCCGACTTCAGTTCCGAGTCAGACGACGAGGAATCAGACGACGAAACCGAAACCGCTCCCCTGTCGGCTGAAGAAGAGAAAGCCAAAGAGGAATCTGAAAAGGAAAACGATCCTCACTTCGCCGAGTATTACCTCAAGCAGATTCCATCGACCGAGGAGGAGATAGTGACGTCAAACGACATCATTCAGGAGGGCCTTTACAACATGGGTGTGATCCTCAAGAACAAGCTCACCGACTATCCCGCGTCGGCAGCCGAGTTCAACAATCTTCTCACCCGTTTCCCCGACAACATCTACCGTCTGGACGCCTACTACAACCTGTATCTGATGGCAATGCAGGCTGCCGATGCCGCGCAGGCCGAACACTGGCGCCAGATGATTCTCAAGGAATTTCCCGAGTCGAACTATGGCATAGCCATGCGCGACCCTGCCTATATGGACAATCTCCGCACCATGGAAGCGCGCCAGGAGGCCCTGTACGCCGAAGCCTATGCCGACTATCTCGCCAACCGCAACAGCCGCGTGCACAAGGCCTACCAGGATATGATGCGCACCTACCCGCTGAGCAAGCTCATGCCGAAGTTCATGTTTCTGCATGCGCTGGCCTATGTCACCGAGAACAATCCCGAGGAGTTCAACAATGTGCTCAAGGAGATGCTCGAACGCTATCCCTCGACCGATATGACTCCGATGGCTTCGGCCTATCTCAAGGGAATGGCACAGGGGCGCAAGCTCAACTCTGACGGCGGCTCAAACATGCGCTCGATGCTTTGGGACACACGCCTCACCGCCGACTCGGCAGCTGTGGCTCAGGAGGGTCCCACAGAGTTCACACTCGACCCCTCGTCACCGCAGATCTATCTTCTGCTTTATGAAAACGGTACGGTCAACCCCAACCAGCTGCTCTATGATGTGGCGCGCCACAATTTCTCGTCATACGTTGTGCGCGACTTCGACCTCGAAACAATGACGTTCGGTCCGCTCGGCATAGTGGCTGTGAAAGGCTTTGCCAACGCCGACGAAGTCAATGCCTACCGCAGCCGTCTGGCGTCGGACACCGGCTTCTCTCTCCCCGCCGGAGTCAGGCCGGTGGTTATCTCCGAAGCCAATTTCAATCTGATGCTGCAGCGTGGAGCATCGTTTGAGGAATACTTCGACTTTATCGGCGAAGAGATTGTGCGCGAGACCCATGAGTCGGTGCTTCCTCCCGACGAATATCCGTCGGCTCAGGAAATGTATGGCATACCCGGATCAGAGGATACCGGCCCAGACGAGCAGCGCGACAAACTGCCAGCCGATGATCCCGAGGTTGACAACGAAATCCTGCATGAACTCGAGCAGATTGAGTTTACTCCGCAACCTCAGGCACCTACGGAACCGGAGAGTCAGCCCGAACCTGCCTCGGAGCCTGAACCCGAACCGCAATCCGAGCCTGCCTCGGAGCCTGAACCCGAACCGCAGCCCGCTCCCGAGCCGCAGCCTGAGCCTGCACCGGTTCGACCGGCGGCTCCCGAGCTTCCCGACGGATCAGAAGGCGATGATCCTCTCCTTGATTAACCGAAACCCAGCAACCACATGGCCAACAACACTATTCTTTGGGCCGACGACGAAATCGACCTGCTCAAGCCCCACATAATGTTCCTCAAATCGAAGGGATATGACGTGGTGACCGTTAACAACGGCCGCGATGCCCTTGAAATGGCGCAGACACGTTCCTTCGACCTCATTATCCTCGACGAGAACATGCCCGGTATCACAGGTCTTGAAACCCTGCGGCGCATAAAGGAGCATGCTCCTCACATCCCCGTGATAATGATTACAAAAAGTGAGGAAGAGAACATCATGGATCAGGCAGTTGGCAACAAGATTGCCGACTATCTCATCAAGCCGGTCAACCCCAATCAGATCCTGCTTTCAATCAAGAAAAATCTCCACTCGCCCGAGCTGGTGTCGCAAAAAGCCACCGCCGGCTATCAGGAGGAATTTCGCCGCATAACCGATGCCATTAACGACTCCTACACCCTCACCGACTGGATGGAGCTCTACCGCAAGCTGGTGTTCTGGGATCTGGAGCTGGCATCGGCCGATACCAATATGGACCCTCTGCTCGACATGCAGAAAACCGAGGCCAACACGGCCTTCGGCAAGTTTGTGCGCCGCAACTACGAGAAGTGGGTCACCGACACTGATTCCGACGACCGGCCCCTGATGAGCCCCGACATTTTCCGCAAGCGAGTGTTTCCGCTGCTCTCGGCGGGCGAGAAGGTGTTCTTTATCCTGATCGACAACTTCAGGCTCGACCAGTGGAACGTGATCAAGCCCATGCTCAGCGAGCACTTCACATTTGACGAAGAACTTTACTGCTCCATCCTTCCCACCGCCACCCAATATGCCCGCAACGCCATTTTCTCGGGCCTCATGCCGCTTGACATCGAGCGGATGTTTCCTGATCTGTGGGTCGACGAGGAGGCCGAGGAGGGAAAGAACCTCAACGAATCGCCGCTGATCGCCACTCAGTTTGAGCGCCACCGCCGTCAGTGTAAGTTCAGCTACAACAAGATCAACGACAACACTGCCGGCGAGCGCCTCATTTCCCGCTTCTCGGAGCTGGAAAACAACGACCTGAACGTGATTGTGTTCAATTTTGTCGACATGCTCAGCCACGCCCGCACCGAAAGCCGCATGATCCGCGAGCTGGCCGCCAACGATGCCGCCTACCGCTCGCTGACCGAGTCGTGGTTCCGACACTCGTCGGCGCTGGAGATGTTCCGCTGCATCGCCCGCAAGGGCTACCGGGTGATCCTCACCACCGACCACGGCACCATCCGGGTTGACAATCCGGTGAAAGTTGTGGGCGACAAAAACACTAACACCAACCTGCGCTACAAGGTGGGCAAGAACCTGAGCTACAATCCCAAGCAGGTCTATGAAATCAAGCAGCCGTCGCGCTTCGGGTTGCCGTCGCCCAACGTTTCGTCGACCTACATCTTTGCTACCGGCCGCGACTTTTTCGCCT
>CAZKXM010000078.1:0-9256 GCA_964556785.1 uncultured Bacteroides sp.
ATGATGTTGGCGCTTGCTGCGCGGCCGCCACGCCAATCCTTCATCGAAGGACCGTCGACGGTCTTCTGAGTTGCAGTGGTTGAGTGAACGGTTGTCATGAGGCCTTCGACAATGCCGAACTTATCATTGAGAACCTTTGCGATAGGAGCGAGACAGTTGGTGGTGCAAGAAGCGTTTGAAACGATCTTTGTACCGGGCACGTAGGTGTCGGCGTTAACGCCAACAACGAACATGGGGGTATCATCCTTTGAAGGAGCCGACATAACGACATACTTGGCACCTGCTTCAAGGTGAGCCTGCGATTTTTCTTTTGTGAGGAAAAGGCCGGTTGACTCGACAACATATTCGGCACCTACAGCGCCCCAGCCGATTTCAGCGGGATTCTTGCAGGCGGTAACGCGGATGCGCTTGCCGTTGACAATGAGTTCGCTCTTCTCGAGGTCATAGTCAACAGTTCCGTCGAAACGGCCGTGCATGGTGTCGTACTTGAGCATATATGCCATATAGTCGACGGGAAGAAGGTCGTTGATAGCAACTACTTCGATGTCGTCACGCTTGGTTGAGGCACGGAACACGAAACGTCCGATGCGGCCGAAACCATTGATACCAATCTTTGTCATAGTGTTGTGGTAAATAAAAAATATGTGTTTGTTATAAGGATTGTTTATCTTCTCAGTTCATTTTTTCGCGACGCCGGCCGGCGTCGAAGCTTGCCGACTCGTTTTTCTGTGCCGCAAAATTACGAAAATTTTAAGACATTACCAATTATAAACAATCGAACCGTGAGTTGGTTCGATCGGCAGGCAAAAAGTTTTTATCGCGGGCCTCCCGGTGACCGCTGTAAACGAGTCGCCGCGAAGCGGCCATAAGGACCCTTCGCGGCGACATCAGAATATTTTGTTCGGTTTTACGGGAAACCGGCTCTTATCAGCGAACGAGCATCTTGCTCACCTCGCTGCCCTGGCGACGGATGTAAACGCCTCCGGCTACGGGCTCGCTCACGCGCACACCCTGAATTGTGTACCATTCAACGGGAGCATCATTGCTACCGGCAACGGCAACATCTTCGATACCGAGGGTTTCACCACCTCCGGCAACCTTGGCGGTGATGTGACCGTTGTTGCCCTTTGTGATTTCGGTGAAAGGAAGCTCGGGATCAAAACCGCTCCATGCGAGGAATGCGGGCTCTGAGGTTGCGGTGAAGCTGTTGTAGGCACCTGTACGGCCGGGGAAGGCGTCGAGGTGATCGGTTCCGGGTGTCGGATCAACGTCGGCCTGAACCAGACGGATTCTGAGGTGGTTCATGTCGTTGTTGGTCTGGTTGCGCGACCACACTCGGCGGTTGAAGTCAATGTGCCAAACAAGCATGCCGTCGGCGGGAAGTTCCTTGTCCCAGCTGTCGCGGTAGCGCGACTCGAACATGAAGAACTCATTGGGGTTATCGGTCTTAACATAGAATGCTGAGCCGATGAAGGGATCGAGTTCGAGGGTGCAGTTACCGGTGATCTCGCGGGGTGTGAGCCAACCGAGACAGTAGGCCTCGTAAGCTGAGTGGAGCGGGGGCACGAGGCCGGCGCCGTTGTACGGACCGTTGTCCATCACCGACCAGCGGCCGGGAGTAACGGTTTTATCAGCTGCGAGAGCATAGTCGGTGTCGTAGAGGTCGGTCAGACCGAGGATGTGGCTGAACTCATGCACGAATGTACCCAGACCGGCGGGACGGTTGTAGGCGCGCCACCATTCGTTGATACAGTTGTAGTGGTCAATGAGCTTGCCGTCGACATACTTGGTGATATACAGACCGCTGTTGATGTAGGCTGCGTGGGGCCACACATGGTTGGCCTTACCGCTGGTTGCCTCGCCTTCGCCGGCGTAGATCACGGTGACATTGTCGATCTTGCCGTCGTTATCGGTATCGTAAACCGAGAAGTCAACCTCGGGATCGAGGGCCTCGAGAGCTTCGAGCACCATCTCGTGAGCATTGGCATCGACACCGGTCACGTTGCTGTTGCGGCCATAGTACTGATACTTCTGCTTGAGGTCGATGGGACCGTAAACGTCAAACTGAGGATTGAACTGACCGCGCGACGAGGTGAGGAAGAACTCGTTTGCGCTGCCAAACGAACCATAGTCGTTGAAGCCCTTCTCCATCATGTAGCGGGTGTAGAATTCCTTGGGATTCTCAACCTTGAACTTCACGTCCTGATACTGTACCAGCACCACGAGCGCACGGGTCGCACCCTTGGTAGGCACGTCGGAAACGAGCATTTCCTTGCCGGTGGGGATATCGTCGGTGGCTGTGCCTTCGGCACGCGACATCATGACGTTGTTCTTTACAACAGTGGCTTTCTCAAGCACACTGTTACGGTGAGCCTTGAAAAGTTCAATGGCGGCATCGGTGTCGACTCTGTGGAGGAAATTTTTCACATCAGCCGTACGCTCGGCTGCGATAGTGGCGCGGATGCCCGAACTCTTGAAGGGGGTTGCGGCATCACCGGGCACTGCGTAGCAGAACACACCGTTGTCGGGGACAATGAGATAGTTGTCAGATGTTGTGTAGAAATGGCCGTATTCGTCACCGCGGAGACGGACCTCGATTTCTGTCCCGTCGTCCTGAGTGACCTTGATCAGACCCGGATAAGCGGGCACTGCAATCGCGGCCGGTGCAGCGAAAAGCGCGATCGCCGCTGCGATAATGTTGGTACGAACTCTTTTCATATTGGCAAATGAAGTGTTGATGATTTAATTGTTTTATTCCTATCCTGAAAAATTCAGCCAATCTCGGCGCACGCATAGCGTCAGAATGACTGATTTATGCAAAGATAGGCAATTCTTCATTACCAACGGCCTAAACCGCTGCCATATTGTCGGTATTTAACAATATTTCACTTCGATTTGCAAGTTTCTATACCATCTTGCGAGGGCTATTCGTTCTTCTCCCAGATGTAAAGACGGTCAGACGGGCGTATCTTCTCAGGCACGGGGATCGAGAAACTCTCCCCTTTGACGGTCTTGTCGACATTGCGAAGGTCGACACGTATCTCGCTCACAGTGAAGATCAGCGCTCCGGTAACGGGCCCGGTCACAACCACCTCGTCGCCAACATTAAGCTCGCCGCTTTCCATCAGGAACTCGCCCACACCGTGGCGCGGAAACCAGCGCACCCCTTTTGCGGCATAGCGCTTGGTGCGGGTGGCCGACGAGCCATATTTCGAGCTCCATTCACCCAGTCGCTGGCCCAGATAGTAACCGTTCCAGAATCCGCGGTTGAAAACCTTGGCGAGCTCGGTGTCCCATCCGGCTATGCGCGAATCGGTGTAGCTGCCATCGCAGATCGCAGCGAGGGCTTCGGAATAGCAGCGCACGGCCGTGGCTACATATTCAGGCCCGCGCGCACGCCCTTCGATCTTGAAAACGGTTACTCCGGCTTCCACCATCTTATTGAGGAAATGGATGGTCTTCAAATCCTTGGGCGACATCACATACTGGTTCTCGATGTCGAGCTCGTCGCCTGTCTCGCGGTCGGTGACGGTGTAGGCGCGGCGGCATATCTGCGTGCATGCCCCGCGGTTGGCCGACGAGTTGAGCTGATGCAGGCTGAGATAGCATTTGCCCGACACTGCCATACAGAGCGCTCCGTGACAAAACATCTCGAGCCTAACCAATTCGCCCTTCGGGCCGCGGATATCCTCTGCCACAATGCGGCGATGAATCTCGGCTACCTGTTCGAGCGACAGTTCGCGGGCCAGCACCATCACATCGGCCCAGCGGGCAAAAAACCTCACCGCCTCGATGTTGGTGATGTTGACCTGGGTTGATATATGCACCTCCACCCCAACCGAGCGGGCATAGCTGATGGCAGCGATGTCGGCGGCGATGATGGCGGTGACTCCGGCATCGCGCGCGGCGTCGATCACCTTGTGACAGAGTTCGATCTCGTTGTCGTAGATCACGGTGTTGACCGTCAGGTAGGTCCTGACGCCGCGGCTCTGGCATTCGCCGACAATGTAGCGCAGATCGTCGAGAGTGAAGTTGACACTCGAACGTGCGCGCATGTTCAGTCCTTCCACACCAAAGTAAACGGCATCGGCTCCTGCGGCGAGGGCGGCATGTAGCGATTCGCGGCTCCCCACGGGAGCCATCAGCTCAAAATCAGATCTAATCAATTTCGTCGGGGTGTTTGCGGTAATATTCTTCGAGGAGATAGCGGATGTTGAAGTAGAAACCGCCCAGGGCTTCTCCGCGGGAGTCGGTGACGGTGATATACTCGTAGTAGGGATCGTAGAACACGTTGTCGTCGACATAATAGTTCATCATGTTGAGCAACACGTATTCATGAGCGGGCTCGATCACAAACCAGGCATTGTCTTCGTCTTCGCCGGTGCCGGTGCTGACGATCGCCATCAGTATATAGTTGAGCTTATACTGCCAGATGGCGGCAAGATTGGTTTTTCCTTTTTCGCGCAGCGCGTTGATCATCAGCATCATCTGGCGCAGGTCGAAAGGATTGTCGGCCAGGGCGGCCTCGGCATATGCAATGATTGTGTCGCAGTCCTGACGCGACACCTTGCTCTGGTTGGAATAGCGCAGCGGATGCTCCGAGCTGCGGTAAGGAGTGTAATCTTCCTGAAACATATAGCCCAGATAAAGGTGACGGTACTTGTCGATCTTCATCAGGGTGTCGTTGCGCTGAAACTCCTCCATCAGCCGTGGATAATAATAGGGCGACGATGGGTCCTGGGTGGCGCGCTTGATGCGTTCCATGTCGGGCTTCTCGCGCTTCAGCTGAGGGAGAATGCCCTGGGCGCTGACTCCGGCTGAGCCCGCCAGCAGCATGATCAGGGTTATCAACAGATGTTTCATTGCCATACATTGAGCGCTATCAGCGCCGCATTGACGATCAGTGCGGCAACCGTGAGATTGACAACTGCCGGAAGCCCTTTGGCACACAGGTAATTGAGAAAAACCGACGATGGAAACCTCAGCACCTTTCCTGCCGGAGTGAGGGCATAGGCTATTCCACCGAAGATCGCTCCGATAATTCCTCCGAGCACGAGCCATGACGGCGAAATCAGCACTCCCACGAATAGGCCTGCGAGTGTGCCTCCGGCAATGTAGCCCACACCGCGGCCGGTCGTGGAGACCGCGGCCGGGAGCATATAGTTGAGCGCAAGCACTATCACAAGCGCCACAAGCCAGAAAATCAGCGCTTCCACACCGATCGGCGCACCGGCGAAATAGGCCAGGAGGAGTCCGGCCATCGCTACGGCGGGGGTCCAGCGTCTGGACCAGAAGGTGAGCACTGCCGTGGCCACGGCAAGAATCTCGGCTATGTTGATAAGGATGTTCATGATCGAGGAGTCAGTAAAAAAGGATTAACAGGTATCAGTTTCCATTATTCTTAACACCCGGAGAGTCCTTTTTGCTTTCGGGATACGAAATCCGGGAATGGAACATGGTGCGCAGCCGCGATGCAAACGTGTCCTTGATCAGCTTCACGTCGCGGAACGACAGCATCGAATCATTATGGAGGCCCTCCTTGATCTGAGTGTCGACGATCCTGTTGACCAGCGCCGAGATAGCCTCGGGCGAATGGTCGGTCATGGAGCGCGACGCGGCCTCGACGGCGTCGGCCATCATCAGGATCGATGTCTCGCGGCTGCGGGGGTTGGGGCCGGGATATGTGAACGGCGCCGGGTCAACCTCCTCGTCGGGGTGCTGATTGGAGTAGGTGGTGTAGAAATAGCGTGCCTGTCCGCGTCCGTGGTGCTCGGCTATAAAACAGCGAAGGGCCTCGGGAAGCTTGGCTTTCTCGGCCATCTTCAGTCCCTCGGTGACGTGGCCTATCACAATCCTTGCGCTCTGCTTGGGGTCGAGGGCATCGTGGGGGTTGACACCGTGCTGATTCTCGGTATAGAAGGCCGGATTGCGCGTTTTGCCGATGTCGTGATAAAGGGCGCCGGCTCTCACAAGCTGCACATTAGCCCCTATGCGCGATGCCGCGGCTGAAGCAAGGTTGCTGACCGACATGGAGTGCTGGAACGTGCCGGGGCACTCCTCCGACAGCTCGCGCAGCAGCGGATTGTTGATGTCGCTGAGCTCGACAAGCGTAACCCGCGAGGTGAATCCGAACAGCTTTTCGAAAATGAACAACAGGATGTAGGCAAACGACACCAGCACCGCATTGATGCCGAAGCATCCGAACATGCGCGACGACAGATACTCGACCGACCCGTTCTGCATTATCTCTATCGCGATATACGACAGCGAGTAAGCCACGAAAACCACAAATGCCGTGCGGATCAGCTGCGATCTTCGCGAAAGCTCCTTGATCGACGTGATGGCCACTGATCCGGCTACAAACTGCATGAAGATGAACTCAAGGGGGAACACGGCGATCACAGCCGCCACGAGCACCTGCACCAGATGGATGAAGAGCGCTGTGCGCGAGTCGAGAAAAATCACAGTCATGATCGGCACCATCGTGAACGGCACTATGTAGAGCCCTGAGGTGAAAGTGGCCGCGAGGGTGTAGGCGAAAAACGTGAAGCCCACCAGCAGCAGCATCAGGAACGACAGCGTTTTGTGATCGGAGAAATAAGCGGGCCGGAACACCGACAGATAGATGTAGAACGATCCCAGGAGAATGAACAGATACAGCGCCTGTCCGAGCATGGGATAGTAGTGTTCAGACACGGTTCCGGCGCCGCGCTCGTCGGCTATCTCCTCATAGGTCTGTAGAATCATGGCCAGCTGGGGGGTGACGATGTCGCCACGGTCAATCACTCTCTCGCCCTGCTGGATCACACCGATCGGGGCCATCGCTTTCTGATACACCTCGGCCAGCAGCCGGCGGGTCTCAACAGAATCAACCGCCACATTGGGCTCCAGGATTTCATGCGGGCGCGTGCGGGCCAGCACACTGCGGTGGCGCGGATCGCCAAACACAGAGTCGAGCCGCGAGTAGGCCTGTCGCTCCGAGAGAAAATCGGCCGTCGATGTCGACACGGCAACATTGTCCTTGATGAATCTCACCGACGGGAGCTTGCCGGAGTGGATGTCGGTGTAGTCCTCGCGCGAGACAATGCCGTTGTCGCATATCTTTTTCAGTTCGGCAAGCATTCGCGAGCGCTCGCTCTGGGTGAGCTCGGTTGCCGGAATCTTGGCCAGCCGCGCCGAATATTCGGTGAGCATTCTTGTCTCGGCCTCGATGCTGCGGGTAAACACCGGCTCGAAAGATCGGTCGATGCTGTCGCGCAGGGCGTTGGCCCTCACCGAGTCGAGCCTGACGGGGATGTCGAACGGGGCTGTGAGCAGCGAGTAGGTCCAGGGGCGGTTAACCTCGTAGGTGTAGTGGTTCTCGCTCTCGCGGGGCAGAAAGAGGAGAATCAGCACAAGCGCCCCTAAGAACAGGCCTGTCTTGACAGTGATGTCGCGAAGCCGCGATTTGCTTTTTTCTTCCATAATCAGGCTCGTGATGCTTTCTGCACTCCGTCAACCCGGCGGAGCTTGTTACACAATTCCTCGACAACGGCTGTGTCGGCCACAAGCACCTTGATCTCAGCGCTGAACACCTCGTTGTCGGCATTGATGTTGATTGCGCGCAGGTCGATGTTGAGCTGCGTCGAGATCACACCGGTGATTTCCTGGAGGATTCCGCGGCGGTCAATACCCTCCACAATCACTCTTGCGGGGAAGGTGGTGTTCTTCACCTCCCAGCGCGTGGCCACTATCCGCGGGCCGAAACCGGCCTTGAGCATCTGGGCGCGCGGACATGTCAGGGCATGAACCTCCACCTCGCCGCTGTCGGTGATGAAGCCCATCACGTCGTCGCCGGGCATCGGGCTGCAGCAGCCGGCCATGATGTAGTTGGCATGGTGACCGTCGTTGCGCAACACGTAGGTCTCCTTGGTGCTCACAGGCTTGCGCTCGGGCTGTGGGGCGGCGGGCGCTTCTTTTTTCTCCTTCTTGCCGCTGCCTATGTGGAAAAGCTTGCGGATAAACGATTTCTTGTCGCGCTCGCTCTTATTGTCGAAGAAATCATCGAGCGACACCTCGTCGGTGGCCAGCTTCTGAAACAGCTCCTCGCGGGTGGGGATGCGCAGCGAGCTCAGGATCTTGGTGAGGGTCTCGTTGTTGGGGGTTATGCCCTTCGATTCGAGAAAATCGTTGTAGATGCCGTGTCCTTTCTCGATCACCGGCTGGAGCATTTTGCGCAACGCCTGGCGCAGCGATGTCTTGGCCTTGGCCGTGACAAGAAAGTTGGCCCACTCGGGCTTGGGGGTCTGGCTGTGAGATGTGAGCACCTCAACCTGGTCGCCGCTGTGCAGCCGATGGTTGAGCGGCACGAGCTTATGGTTGACCTTGCCGGCTATGCAACGGGCGCCTATCTGTGAATGAAGCTCAAACGCCACATCGAGCACCGTTGCCCCGGCGGGCAGCGTTATCAGCTCACCCTTGGGGGTGAACACCACAATCTCCGACGCAAAGAGGTTGAGCTTCAGCGTGTCGAGAAAATCGATAGCATTCGGGTTGGGATCGTTGAGAATATCCTTGATCGTGCGGAGCCACACGTTGAGCTCGCTCTCCTCGTCGCTCTCTCCCCCGATCTTGTACTTCCAGTGGGCGGCAAATCCCTTTTCGGCAATCTCGTCCATGCGGCGCGAGCGAATCTGCACCTCGATCCAGTTGCCGTCAGGGCCCATCAGAGTCACGTGGAGCGCCTGATAGCCGTTGGCCTTCGGGTTGGTGATCCAGTCGCGAGTGCGGCTCGGATGGGGCCTGTAGAGGTCGGTGATGGCCGAGTAGATGTTCCAGCACATCTGCTTCTCCATCTCGGGATCGTCGCAGTCAAAGATGATGCGCATGGCATAGAGATCATACACCTCCTCGAAAGGAATATGCTTGGTCTCCATCTTGCGCCATATCGAGTAGACACTCTTGAGGCGCGCCTTGGCGTCATATTTCAGGCCCATCGAGTCGAGCTTACGCAGAATCGGGGCGGCGAAATCATTGTAGACCTCCGAGCGGCGCGCCTCTGAGGCGTCGATCTGGCGCGATATGCGCTCGTAGGCTGCCGGGTGCTCATATTTGAAGCTCAGGTCTTCGAGCTCGGTCTTTATGGCAAAGAGGCCCAGGCGGTGGGCGAGCGGAGCATAGATATAGAGCGTTTCGCCGGCAATCTTATACTGCTTGTTGGGGGCCATGGAGCCGAGGGTGCGCATGTTGTGAAGGCGGTCGGCCATCTTGATGAGCA
>CAZKXM010000079.1:0-9191 GCA_964556785.1 uncultured Bacteroides sp.
GGTTACCTGAACGAAAGTGTCGGCATGATAATTGTCGGGGAAAAGCGGACGAAGCACACGGTCAACCAGGCGCGAGGTCAGAACCTCATAGTCGCTGGCGCGGCCCTCACGCTTGAGGAAACCGCCGGGGAAACGTCCGAATGAGGAGTATTTTTCTTTGTACTCCACTTGCAGGGGCATGAAGTCAACCCCTTCGCCGGCCTCCTTGGCCGTAACGACTGTTGCAAGAAGCATGGTGTCGCCCATGCGCAGCTCTACCGCTCCATCGGCTTGCTTGGCCAGCTTTCCGGTCTCAAGGGTGATGGTGCGCCCGTCACCGAGGTCGATGGTTTTTTTAATTGGATTCATACTGTTGTTTTTTCAGCTAATATAAAAAGATGTGCAAAGTTACTCATTTTTCGCGGGATGGAAGTGTGGTTGACTGACTTTTTTTGCCGTCGGGGGTAAGAATTGTGGCCGGTGAAGATCCGGGCGCCCCGGCGGCTGGTGTGCGGAATACCGAAAAATGAGTATTCCGACCGGCGGCGATATGAGGGCGAATACCTGCGGTAAGGTATTTCCCGGTTTGGATTTTCTGGGTAAATTTGCGACTGCTAACGATGTGAGCTATGATCGACAAAAATCTTGGCTATCAGCCCTCAAACACCATGCGCGACCTGATTCGCGACAACTCGCTGCTGCTTCCGGCCATCAGCCGTTTTGACATCGCGTTTGGCTTCGGCGACAAGCCTGTGGGGCAGGTGTGTGGAGAGAACGGCGTGGATGTCAACACGTTTCTCAATGTCTGCAATCTGCTGAGCGGTTACAGCTTTGATCCCTGCGGGGTTGATCTGGATTCGCTTATGGGCTACCTCAAGAGGGCCCACACATCGTTTCTCGACGTCACTCTGCCGCGCATACGCCGCCAGCTGATTGAGGGCATTAACTATTCCGACACCAACGAGGTGTCGCTGCTGCTGATCAAGTTTTTTGACGACTATGTGGTTGAGGTGAAGCGCCACATGGAGCACGAGAACGACGTTGTATTCCGCTATGTGGAGCAACTGACTGACAGCACGCTCGAACCGGGCGCACGCTACAGAATCGGCAACTTCTCAACTAATCATGAGCCGATGGCTGCCAAGCTCAATGAGCTCAAGGACCTGTTTATCTATCACTACAACCAGCGCGAAAACGCACGGCTCAGTGCGGCGCTGTTCGACATTATCCAGTGTGAGCGCGACCTGATGTCGCATTTCGAGGTTGAGAACAGCCTGTTTGTCCCTGCGGTGGAGGCCCTGGAGTCGAGCCGGCGCGCCCTCCTCGGCACCGGCGAACTGCCTGCCGAGGCCGATGGACCCGACTCGTCGTCGCAGGCCAATCTGCTGAGCACCCGCGAGAAGGAGATTGTGAGAGGCCTGGCACAGGGCAAATCAAACAAGGAAATTGCCGACGAGCTGTTTATCTCTGTCCACACCGTGGCTACCCACCGCCGCAACATCAACTCGAAACTCGGCATCCACTCGCCGGCGGGGCTGGTGATATTCGCCATTCTCAACAACCTGGTCGACATCCGCGAGGTGCGGCCCGTCTGAAAGCCCCGCGCACACCTTGTGCGTTAGCATTTTTTAGCGCCAAGTTATGCGATAAATGAGTAATTTTGCAGGCGTAACAAATTTTCGGACTGAATGAAACAATATATCGTTGCAGCCGCATGGCTTATTGCGGCTCTTTCGTTGTCGGCCTCCGAACCGGCCGGCTACTATTCGTCGTGCAACGGCAAAAGCGGTCAGGCGCTGCTCAAGCAGCTTGAGAGTGTGATCAGCAATCACACCAATGTGGGCTATGCCGGTTTGTGGGACCTCTACAAGAAATCAGACATCGATGCCAACGGCAAGATCTGGGACATGTATTCAACAAAGCGCTGGAATCCCGGATCGGAACAGTGTGGCAGCTATTCGTCGGTGGGCGATTGCTACAATCGCGAGCATTCGATGCCCAAGAGCTGGTTTAACGACGCGTCGCCGATGTACAGCGACGGATTTCATATCTATCCCACCGACGGCAAAGTCAACGGTCAGCGCTCCAACTATCCCTATGGCGAATGCTCGGGAGGAACAACCCTTTCATCGTCGGGCGGAGTGAAAGCTCTCGGCCGTCTCGGCAAGTCGACCTACCCGGGATATTCAGGCACTGTCTTCGAGCCTGACGATCAATATAAAGGCGATTTCGCCCGGTCATATTTCTACATGGCTGCCTGCTATAACAGCCGTATATCGACGTGGAACAGCGACATGCTGGCCGGCAACAGCTATCCCGTGTTCACCTCATGGGCCAAGGAGCTTCTGATGAAGTGGCATCTCGAAGACCCCGTGAGCGACAAGGAGCGCGCCCGCAATGAAGCTGTCTATTCAGCGCAGCGCAACCGTAATCCCTTCATTGACCATCCTGAGCTGGCCGAACACATCTGGGGTGCAAAATCAACCACCGGGTGGCAGGAAGGCGGCTCAACCGTAGTTACAAATCCGGTTTTCACCTCTCCTACCAACGGATCAAGCTTCGATATGGGCACAATTGCAGTTGGCGTTAACCGCACAATCTCGATCCCCGTGCGCGGCACCGACATGACCGCAGCCACCACCGTCACTGTCAGCGGCAACGGCTTCAGTGTCAGCCCGGCCACACTGACGGCAGCACAGGTGAACGCCGGGGCGACAGTCACTGTGACCCTCAAGGCTCCCTCGGCCGGAACTTACAGCGCCACGGTGAAACTCACCTCAGGATCACTCTCAACCTCGGCCACAGTCACCGCCAAAGCTGTTGCCGGCCTTGCCGCAAGCCAGCCTACGGGAGTGACCACCGACGGCTTCACGGCTCATTGGGTAAACAGTGCCGGAACCGGTGCAACATATCAGTTCCACCTTGCCGGAAGCTACGGCGATGAAATCAAGGGCTATCCCGTGACAGTTGATGCCGCCGCCGAAAGTTATGAAGTGACCGGGCTGGAGCCTGACACAACCTACGATTACTGGCTCACATCGGGGTCGGAGAAGAGCAATGTCATCTCTGTGACGACCCGCTCCGAGCTTCCTGAACTGGAACTCGAACCGGGCAGCGACCTCTATTTCGTGAGTCAGCCGGGGGTTGCATCACAGGCCGTAACGATATTTATCGACGCATATCACGTTGACGGCGATATAACGGTTGAGGTTTCGGAACCGTTCGAGATCAGCATCGACAAACGCGAATGGTCGACCCGCATCATTCTTGGTGAGGATGACGGCCAGTTCTACATGCGGCTCAACGGCAAATCGGCCGGTGTGTTCCAGACCGCCGTGCGTGCCACAGCCAACGGGGCCTACAATGACGACCTCATGGCCGAAGGCGTGATCGAGGCTGCAGAACCACTGCTCGAGAGCTTCGAGCAGCCCGGTGTGAGCAACTACAAGGGACAGACCTACAAGGGCGATGTTGCCACATGGGAGCTGGCTTCCGCAGGTGTCTATAACGACTCTCGCGACATCCATTCGGGCCATCAGGGCGTGCGCTTCAATCAGGATGCCAACGGAAGCGTAACCATGACACAGCCCGTGAGCGGCGGAGTGTCGAACGTGGCGTTCTATTCCAAGTTGTGGCCCAACGACAATGCTGCCAGACTTGAACTCCACTATTCGCTTGACGGAGGTGCATCGTGGACGCGCGCCGCTTCGGTTGTGCCCGGCGATTCATGGGGCGTGACGTCGGCCGACATCAATCAGACAGGTAATGTGATGCTCCGTGTGGTGAAGCCCGAAGGCGGCCGTGTGAGCATCGACGACGTTGCGATCACTCCCATGCAGAACGATATCGACATGAGCACCGGCAGCAACTCCGGGCTGGCCGAACTCTGGTCGGCGTGGGCATTCGGAGGCAGTATGCTGGTCAACAATCCCGGCGAAGCACGCCAGCTGTCAATCTACAGCCTTGACGGAGCGCAGGTGTGGAGCGGAGTGATGCCCTCGGGAACCATTGTGATTCCCGTTAGCGTCGGTCACTACATTGCCGTCAGCGGCAGCGAATCGCGCCGCGTTGTGGTGCGCTGACCCGCCACCGGTTATCAACCATACAGCGACGCCCTTCTGACACAGGTCGGAAGGGCGTCGGCAGTTATGAGCTATGCTGTTTAATTGTTATTTAGCCAGCTTGAGAGTGTAGTTTAGCGAGCTGTCAACAGCAGGTTCGAGGCTTGAGTTCACCATGGTGAGGGTGGAGTCAGACGACACTTCGAAATAGAGATTGTCGGCCGCATTGGGGTTTGAATCCTTAACGTCCTTGACAAGCTTGAGATATCTCTTGCCATCCTTCTCGACAACGGAGAAGTCGCCTTCCGACTTGTATGTCACACCGTCGGTAACACCTGCGGTTGCGGTTGAGTCGGCGTTGAGATATGTCTCGACAAGGTCGTAGTCGCCCTTGTTGTTATTGTCGTCGTCATAGTCAAGAGTCAGTGCGTAACGCACACCTTCGGCATCAGCTGCAGGGAGCACTCCGGTGTAGAGCTGTTCGGCTGTATCGCAGTTTGAATCACACTTGTTTCCGTTGCAGTTGCCTGAGCAGGCAGCCATCGACATCATTGCCAGGGCAGCGCCTGCGAGATAAACGATTTTTTTCATAAAATTTCAGATAATTAAGTACTTTGACCTGATAAACAACTCTGCAACCTGTTTTGTTCACCTCGAGAGTGAAAAACATGGCGGGCACCCCCTCTTGAGAAATGAAGGAGTGCCCGCAGTGTGTAGTCTGACAGCGGTCTGCTTATTTGCTCTGATTCTTGAGCAGATCGCGGATTTCGGTCAGCAGAACCTCTTCCTTAGTGGGCTCGGGAGCTGCCGGAGCTGGCTCTTCGGCCTGTTTCTTGCGGAGATTGTTCATGAACTTAATGGCAACGAAGATACAGAACGCCACAATCACGAAGTCAACGATTGTCTGCACCCATGCACCCCAGTTCATTGTCACTTCGGGAGTGAGCACCGCTCCCTGGGCATCGACGGCAGCTTTCTGAATCACCCATTTATAGTCGGTGAAGTTCATTCCGCCGGTAGCCACGCCAACAAGAGGCATGATGATGTCGTCGACAAGTGATGAAACGATTTTACCGAACGCAGCGCCGATGATCACACCGACCGCCATGTCAATAACGTTGCCCTTCATGGCAAAGTCCTTGAATTCTTTGAAAAAGTTCGCCATATTGATTGTGCTAATAATGTGTTGATTGCAAATATAGTGAAAAAAATATTAACCGATTGTTAAACACCGATGCCCGATTAAAGGTTCACTCAGATGTGAGTTTAAGGATTTTTATGTGAGCCGTGAGGGGCCGGCTCGCGCAATATCGCTATATTTGCAGGTTAACAAATCAGGATTATCCACCAGATTATTCTTAATGGACACACCATTTGCCGACATATCTCCTGAAGTGATGCAGGCCAAACTGCGGTTTGGCATTGTGGGCAATGCGCCGGCGCTTATCGAGGCTGTGGCGCGCGCCATACGCGTAGCGCCGATTGACCTCTCGGTGCTGATCACCGGGGAGAGCGGCACCGGCAAGGAGTTTTTCCCGAAGATCATCCATCAGTATAGTCCCCGAAAACATTCGCGCTATATTGCCGTGAACTGCGGCGCCATTCCCGAGGGTACGATCGATTCCGAGCTGTTCGGTCACGAAAAGGGTGCCTTTACGGGTGCCGTGGCATCGCGCAGCGGATATTTCGAAGAGGCCGACGGCGGCACGATTTTTCTTGATGAGGTTGCCGAGCTTCCGCTCACAACTCAGGCTCGCCTGCTGCGTGTGCTTGAGACGGGTGAGTATATCAAGGTTGGCTCAAGCACGGTAAGGAAGGCTAATGTGAGGATTGTGGCGGCCACGAATGTCGATATGGCCGAAGCTGTGGCGCGGGGAAAGTTTCGCGAGGATCTCTACTACAGGCTCTCCACAGTTCAGATTGCAGTGCCGCCGCTGCGCGACCGTGGAACCGACATCATATTGCTCGCGCGTAAGTTTAGCGCCGATTTCGCCGAACACTACCGCACACCTGCCATTACGTTCAGCGAAGGGGCTCGCGCCGAGCTGATGGCCTACCGATGGCCCGGTAATGTGAGGCAGCTCAAGAACGTTGTGGAGCAGATGGCGCTGTTCGATGCCGGCAGCGACATCACTGCCGCCGATGCCCGCGGATTTCTGCCTGACCTGACCACCATTCCGGCCCGGTCTGACACCACACTGATCAACTCAGCCCACACCTATGAGCGCGAACGCGAGCTCCTGTTCAACATGATCCTCGGCCTGAGGGCTGAGATCGCCGAGTTGCGCGCACAGATCGAGGGCAACCGTTCGACAGCGCCAGCTGCAGGTCAGGCCATGATCTGCGAAACGGCCGAGCCGCGGCAAACCACCGGAGCGTTGGTGAAGTTCACCCCCGCGACTCCAGTTGAGCCGGTCGAGCCTGTGACAGAGCCGTCAGGCACACAGACGCTTGAAGAGACAGAGCGCGAAACGATACGCCGCTCGCTGATGCGCAACGCAGGGCGGCGTAAAGCTACGGCCCGCGAACTCAATATCTCTGAGCGCACGTTATACCGCAAAATAAAGGAATATGGACTCGAAGATCTCTGACAAGCCTACGCTTTATCTGTTGCCGTCAACCATGAGCGATGCGCCCGTGGCCGATGTGCTGCCGCAGCGCAATGTGGAGATAGCCAGGTCTTTGCGCTATTTCATTGTGGAGAACGAGCGCACCGCGCGGCGCTTTCTGAAGCGTTGCGACCGTTCGATCGATATTGACGCGCTCACATTCTTCACCCTCAACACCCACACAGCCGCCGAGGAGATTCCGGCGATGCTGGCCCCTATGGCCGACGGCAACGATATGGGGGTGATTTCAGAAGCCGGATGTCCGGCTGTGGCCGATCCGGGAGCCGATGTCGTGGCGATTGCCCAGCAGCGGGGCTACACGGTTTGTCCGCTTGTCGGGCCGTCGAGCATCCTGATGTCGCTGATGGGATCGGGATTCAACGGTCAGAGCTTTGCTTTCGCGGGCTACCTGCCTATCGAAGCGGGAGCGCGGACAGCGGCCCTGCGCGAGATGGAGCGCCGCATTACCCGTGAAAACCAGACACAGATATTTATCGAGACCCCTTATCGCAACGACCGTCTCGTTGCCGAGCTGATCAAAACCCTTCGTCCCGACCTCAAGCTCTGTATTGCCGCCGACATCACCGGGCCGACACAATCTATCGTCACTCAGACTCTGCGGCGGTGGAGCGCCTCAATGCCGCGAATTGACAAACGCCCCTGCATTTTCTTGCTCTATAAATGATTCTACGTTAACTCCCAGCTTCCAATGGCACGCCGCTCACGCATAAGTTTCACCGACAATCAGCCGGGACTGTTTGATCACCTTGACAACCTTCCGGCCTATCCCGCTATCGACGAGGCGGCGCGGCGTATGGCGCTTGAGCAGGTTGAACAGACACGTGTGCTCACATCTCCTGTCGAACCGCTGATGTTCATGAGTTTCGGAAGCGGATCGAGCGGAAACTGCGCTTTCTTAGGCGATCGCGACGGAGGATTCCTGATCGATGCGGGGGTCGACGACCGCACCGTGACCGACACCCTGCGCCGCCACGGAGTGTCGATGAGCAAGGTGGCCGGAATAATCCTGACTCACGACCATAGCGACCATGTGAGATTTGCCTACGCGCTCCTGCGTCAGCATCGCCACATGGCGCTCTACTGCACTCCAAAAACTCTCACGGGCCTGTTGCGCCGCCACAACATATCGCGACGAATAAAAGACTATCACCGCCCGGTTTACAAAGAATTTGAGTTCGCGCTGGGCAATTTCAAGATCGTTCCCTTTGAGGTGAGCCATGATGGCACCGACAACGTGGGCTTCTTCATCACGCATCGCAATGAAGTGCACCGGTTTGCCGTAGCGACCGATCTCGGTACGATCACCCCGCGTGTTGACCACTATATGCGTCTGGCATCCTACATCATGATCGAGGCCAACTATGACCTTAACATGCTCGTGAACGGACGCTATCCTGAATATCTTAAGCGCCGTATAGTGGCGGCTAACGGGCATCTCGACAACGCTGTGACGGCATCGTTTCTGCGCAGCATTCTCAGCCCCGGGTTGCGCAACATATTCCTGTGTCACCTGAGCGAGGACAATAACACTCCCGAGAAAGCCCTGGCCACTGTCGGCGATGCCCTCAAAGCCGATGGCGCAGCCGGCACCGCTGGAGCTCCGCTCGAGCTGATCGCTCTTCCGCGATTCGAGGCTACACAGATGTTTCTGCTTTCCCCCGAAAGTTAACATTCGGTTAAATTCCTTTTACAATACGGTTGCAAAATTGCCGTGACAGGGCGCAAGTGTTAAATTTGTGTCTATGAAAACGGCCGCAGCTTACATATTTGATTTTGACGGAACACTCGCAGACACCAGCGATCTGATGGTTGAGTCGAAAATGGATGTGTGTCAGCAAATGGGAATTCCGAAACCCGACGAGGATCTGATCCGCGCCATGGGCGGGATGAATGTTGAAGACACGTTCGTTCTTGCAACAGGAATTGATGACGTTGCCATTCGCCGCGAGGCTGTGGAATGGTATAACGCGCTTTTTCTGGAACGCACTCTTGCCGACCTCCGTCTCTTTCCCGAAACTCTGGCCACACTCACCGAGCTGAGGAGCCGCGGCGCGAAGATCGGGGTGATGTCATTGCGTCTGCCTGCCGATCTCGATAAACTGATGCGTTCAACGGGGCTCGACCGTTATGTTGACGCATGGATTGCCGAGAAAGAGGTGCGCCGTCCCAAGCCTGCCCCCGATATGATCCTCAATCTCACCGAGCGCTTCGGCGTTAAGCCTGATCAAACCTATGTTGTCGGCGACACGATCTACGATCTCGAGATCGCCGCCAATGCCGGTGCGGGAGCTGTGGGTGTTACATTCGGTGTGCAGACAGCGAGCTTTCTTGAGCGTCAGAATCCGGTGGCGATAATATCCTCGCTTTCCGAACTTCTTTGAAGGGCCGGGAAGCGGCATCTGCCCGCTGAGAAAAAAGTTTTTTGAAAAAAAGTAAGGGAAAATTTGGCCGAGTCGATTTTTTGATCTACCTTTGCAACGCAATTGACGGAAACGCCTCGGTTGTCCAACGCGAAAATAGC
>CAZKXM010000080.1:0-9108 GCA_964556785.1 uncultured Bacteroides sp.
AGCCGCCGTGGCTGAAGTAGAGGCGCACGTAAGGCTCGTTGTAGGCGTTGTCAAAGTCGTTGATCCACGCCGTAGTGTCGGGATACACGTTGACAATGTAAGTATTCAGGAAGTCGTAGTCGCCTGTGAGACGGCGCGAGATTGTCTGACGCACGATCTCTCCCTCATCGTTGATCCACGCAGTGTCCTTCGAGATCATCGGCAGGGTGTTGACAACCGGCTTGTCGGTGTTATACTCGCGGCGCTTCGGGTCAAGACGGTTCTTGCGCTTGGCAGCCTCGGTGTGGTTATACACCTCGTAGCGGTAGTTGAGCTGAGTGGGGTCGAGCTCCTTCACACCCGTGATAGGATTGACGCGATACACACTCTCGATGGCACGGGCCTCGTCTTCATTGGGATTGCGCCACGGAATCGCCTTGTTCCAGTTCAGGTAAGGCTTGATGGGATTACCCTCGCGGTCCTCCTCGATCTTGAAAGCCTCGTTGCCGCCGTAGGCCGGGTCGGCAAGACGCTCGCGGATAATGGAGTCGCGAACCCAGTGGACAAACTGTTTATACTTGGCGTTGGTGATCTCCGTCTCGTCCATCCAGAACGCATCGACCGACATTCCGCGCGCGTCGGCACGCAGATTCCATGCGCTGTCGGGCTGCGACACACCGGCCTTCATCGAGCCGCGCGACACCAGAACCATGCCGTAAGGCGTCGGCTCTGACCACGACGTGCCACCAACTCCGGTAACCTCGCCGCCGGCCGATCCCTGGCTTCCTGCCGCACATGCAACAAGCATGAGCGACGCCACGATCGAAAGGAGAATATTTGTCGGTTGTTTCATGTTCTTAAAGAATACGTATGCTCTTGTGTTTGTTTTTGTTCTTCTCTGAAAAGTCGAGCTTCAGACTGTAGCCCGCAAAAATTTCGTGGCTCCCTGAACTCGCCTTGTTGACGGCCGTCACCGGATAGTCGAAACTGTAGCCTATGAAAAAGCCCTTGATCTCGGCGCTCAGCACTGCCGTAACCGCGTCGTTGTAGCGGTAACCGATGCCGGCGCTCAGAAACTTGTTGTAGCGCAACCGCGCGGTCAGCTCGCCGCTGAAGTCGCTGAAGTCGCTCATCACAATCACTGACGGCATCACTTCAAATAACGTGTTTTTCACCGGAATATTGCAATCGGCCAAAAAATAAAGTGTGCGCCGCGCCTGAAACTGAAATTTCTTCTCCTCGCTCACGGCCCCGGTGCCGTTCGAGCTGTCGCTGCTGAACGTGATCGTGGGCGACAGCGCGTGCTGCAGCGATAGGCCAAGGCGAAACTTCGGGTGCGTGTACCAGACTCCCAGCCCCAGATCGAACGCCGTGCCGGCAACATCGTTGGTGGGGATAGCCTCGTCAACCGACTGATGATAGTCGTCGTTGTCGGGGATAAACACATCCGAGCCCTTGAACGTCTCGTTCAGAAGCCCGGGCTGCAGGCCGATGGTGAGCTCCCCCTTGAGAAACTTGAGCTTGTAGGCCAGCTGCACGGCCGCCGTGAGGTTGCGGTAAAGGCCCGCACTCTCCTGCTGCACCGCCAGGCCAACTCCGGCAAACTTGCTGCCGAGCTTGAGCCGGGTGTCGGCAACTCCGGCAAACGTCAGCGGAGCATGGTCGATGCCGAGCCACTGAAGGCGCGAACCCACCCTGATCCTGACATTGTCGCTCGTGCCGATCGCGGCAGGGTTGTAGTATGACGGCACCTCATAGTATTGGCTGAACAGTGCGTCGGTCTGCGCATGCAAAGCCAATGCGGCCACCGACAGCAAGGCCGTCAGGGCAAAGCGCAGCTTCATTTTGTTTTTGAGGGCGGTAAGCACGTGGCTATGAGAGTTGTGGTTATGATGATTGGAATTTATTCAAAATAGAATGTAAACACCACCATGCGCGATTTAGCCTTCTGCAGCGAGCGGGTGATGTCGAATTTCTCCGGTTCCTCGGCAAGGTCAGGCCGGTCATGCTTGATGATGTCGGAGAGCCCGAAGCAAAACTTCACCTCGGGGATAAATTTGAAGAAAGGCAGATAGAAGTCGCAGCCGAACCCGATTGTCAGATAGGTGTCAAACGAGTTGAGCATCAGCAGGTCGCTCTTCTTCTTGGCCACATCGATCGCCGGCATCACACCGGCGGTCAGATAAGGCCGGGCGTTCTGCCAGCGCATGGCCGAATATTTCAGGTCGACCGGCAGAACAACGTAGGTGCTCTTGAGATTCTGGCTCTCCGTGTTGCCCAGCGTGGTGTCAACCATCTTCACCTCGCGGTTGCCGAAATACATTCCCGGAGTGAAACGGAGGTTGAAGTAAGGATTCAGCCTCAGGTCAATCAGACCGTTGACACAGAATCCGGGCGAAAACGCCGGCTGGTCCATGAACCAGGTACGCCCGTTGGTGCCGACAAACCCGCTGTGGGCAAACGAGATATCCTCCACATGCACACCTATCGAAAAGCCAAGGTGCCAGCGGCGGTTGTCGGCGTAAGGACGGTTGAGGAGCTTGTCGTTGAAGCCGCGTGCCGACACACCTGTCGATGCCGCCGCAACAGTCAGCAACAGCATCGTCAGTAATCTCCGGGCAATCCGAGTGGTTCGTTTCATCTTCAACATAACGCGCCCACCCTCGGGGTTATTGCATCACCCCGGCCCGCGGATCAAAAAAATTTTCCCTCAGGCCCCGCCTCAGAGGGTGCTTTTCAGGAACGCGTCGAAAGCAGTGTCGTCCATATAGCCGGCTGTCGTTTCAACCCTTCCGTCAGGATAGTAGACACTCACCTGAGGAATCGCCGTCACCCCGAACTGGCGGGCTGCCTCACTGTTCTCGTCAACGTTGACCGACACGAACAGCGCCTTCCCCTCCCATTTCTGAGCGGCACGGTGAAACACCGGCTTGAACATACGGCACGGGCCACACCAGTCGGCATTGAAATCGATCACAAGCGGCATCGTGGCGTCGGGTGCAATCCTTCCGCCATGAAAGTTTCTCACCAGCTCGCCTGAATTGACAGTCTCCAGATCGTTTTCAACAGCCTGCACCGTGGCGGCGCGACCGCTGCACCCCGCAAGCAGCAGCATGCTCGCAAACATGCCCGCCGCAATCATTCTGATTCTTTTCATTGTGTCAATGGTTTGTGTTGCTTTTCTTGCTAAACAACCACCTGCGCGCGGCGGTTCACACTCCCGCCAATGTCAATCCTGTCGGGATTTTTCGCTACCTTTGCCGTCAATTGACCGATAGCCGATGACCAGCTCGCCCGACAATTCCGAAAAGCTCCTGCGCCTCGCCTCGGCGCCTGTGGGCCGATTGCTGTGGGAATACAGTCTCCCGGCAGTTATCGGCATGCTGGTGATGGCTCTCTATAATGTGGTCGACCGTATCTTCATCGGGCAGGTTGTGGGTCCCGACGCCATCGCCGGCCTCACAATCACCTTTCCGGTCATGAACCTGTCGGCGGCGATAGGCGTGCTCATCGGCGCCGGCTCCACGGCGCGCATCTCCATTCTGCTCGGTCAGGGAAACCATGCCGGCGCGGCCAATGTGCTCGGCAACGCCCTCACCCTGCTGATCATCAACGCCACGATCTATCTGAGCCTGTTCGCCATTTTCATCGACCCGATCCTCAAGGCTTTCGGAGCAAGCGACGTCACCCTCCCCTATGCGCGATCGTTCATGCAGGCCATGCTCCCGGGCATGCTGATGATGAACCTGGCGTTCAGCTTCAACAATGCCATGCGCGCATCGGGCTATCCTGTCAAGGCAATGTTCACCATGCTGTTAGGCGCGGGGCTGAACGTGATTCTCGACCCCATATTCATCTACTGGCTCGACTGGGGCATTGCCGGCGCAGCCATTGCAACCGACATCGCCATGACCATCACAGCCATCTGGGTGCTGGGACATTTCTTGCGGCGCGACGTCACACTGCGCTTCACCCGCGGCACCTACAGGCTCCGCGGCCCTATCGTGCTCTCCATCGTGGCCATCGGCTCGGCACCCTCGCTGGTCAACGCCGCCGGAAGCGCCATCAACGTCATTATCAACCATTCGCTTTACGCCCATGGCGGCGACGGCTCTGTGGCCACGGCCGGAATCTTCGTAACCTACACCTCGATGATCACATCGGTCATCCTCGGCCTCTGCATGGGAATGCAGCCCATTATCGGCTACAACTACGGCGCCGGACGCTACGGCCGACTGCGCCACACATTCTGGCTCGCCGCAACAACGGCTACGGTGATCTGCGCCGTGGGCACATTCTTCGGAATCGTCACGCCGGGCGCCATCGGCCGCCTTTTTGCAAAAGATCCTTCACTGATCAGCGATGTCAGCTCGGCGCTCCCCCGCGCCATGTGGGCCTTTGTGTTCGTCGGGCTGCAGATTGTGGCAACAACCCTTTTCCAGGCCATCGGTCAGGCTTCGCGATCAATCATTCTGAGTCTGGTGCGTCAGGTGGTGTTCCTGATTCCGCTGCTTCTCACCCTCCCGTCGGTCTACGGGCTCAACGGCGTGTGGCTCGCCTTCCCCACCAGCGACCTTTTCGCCACGGTTGTTACCGTGGCCCTTCTCTGGTGGCTCTTCCGCACAATGCCGTCTAACGCTCGACAGCAGTCACACGGCCCGTTACCGGATCCCACACAAACCCTCTGACCTTTCCCTGACCTGCGCGGCTCAGAGCGCGCACAAGAAATCCGGCGTTACGCTCGGCGGCTTCTGAGTCGTCGCCCAGATATTGGATCACATCAAGTGTGCCGTCGCGGTGCCACACAAGCCTGTCGGCGGTTGCGGCGCCACCGTTCCCGGCCGACACCGTGCGGTTCATCACCACCCGCCGGTAGCCCTCAAACCATTGCGCAGTGGCCGGGCCGCTAACCCTCTGCCGCAGCAGTTCCTCGAAATCGCGGCGCATGTCGGCTGCAATCCGCCCCTGCGCGGCTAGACGGTTCACACACCGGCTGATATCCTTCGGCCCGCGGATCTCTCGCATGGCCATGTTCATAACCTTGCGCTGAACCTCTATTCCTCCGCTTGAGGGAAGCATCGGGTCGCAATCATCGTCGAGACGCACCGACTCCCATAGCTCGGTCGAGAAGTTGAGCTGCGACGCGGGTACAGCCACTGTCTCCTCAGGGTCGAGAAGTGTTCGGTGTTTGCTCTCGCTGACCGGCTCGGTAGGCTCGCCAACCTCTATCCGGCCGTCAGGCGCTACTGATATTCGGGTATATGCCTCGCCACCCTCGGCGGGAAATTCGGCGCTGACACGCTCCAGAAAGCCCGGCGATGAGGCATGGTCAGCAACATTGCAGATCATGTCTGACAGCGGGCGCCGTGCACCCCCCTCGGTGTGATAGCCCACAATCAGCTCACGCATGGCTCGCGTGAAGGCCACATAAACCACATTGGCCTCGTCGATGGCACTCTCCTCCTGCAGCTGCGCATAGGGTTCGGCATAGCCGCTTTCGGCCATCAGCGCGCCGGGATGAAGCGGAATCAGGGCCGGAACAAGTTCGGGATCGGCAAAATCAAGGTCGGCGGGCTCAAACCATTTTATTCCCTCGGGAGGATTGGGGCTGTCGCAATAGGGAATGTGAACACACGCAAACTCAAGGCCTTTCGACTTATGGATCGTCATCACACGGATCGCCATAACATCGTCGGCGGCGGGAACGGCGCTGAGCCGCCCTTTTTCGTCCCACCATTGCAGAAAGCTTCTCAGATCGGCGATGCCGCGCGAACTCATGTCGAGAGCCAGGTCGGTCAATGCGGTCAGATACACATTCTCGGCCTGTCGCTGCTCGGGGCTCACATAGCTGTTGATCACCCTGCTGATCACCGACACAAGAGTGGAACACTCCACATCTGTCACCTCGGCCGCAATCTCCACGGGCCGCTCCTCGAGAGTGGCGCTGACGGCGTCGGCCAGCGCGTCGGTGGCTTCGCGCCCTGAGCTGAGGCCCTGCTCATATCGGCTGAGGAGTTCGGCGCTGCGCCGCTCGCTCAGGGTGCGGGAATCGCCTCCGGTTTCTTTTGATGCAAGAATGCGCAACACACTGATCACCAGCCTCACGGCGCGCGACCGCGACACGTAAAGCGATTCATCGCTCATCACCTTCACCTGCGGATAATCAGGATCGGCCTCTACCCGTGCCAGCAGCTGCTCGATAAACATCGCGCCATCGCGCCCTTTGCGAAACAGCACGGCAATGTCGGCCGGGGTATAGCCGCTCTCGATCTGCCGCCGGATCTGTTCGATGGTGTGTGAGAAGGCTGTCTGGCGTGCATCGTCACTTCCTTCGGTATTGTATGGCTCGAAAAGCACGTAGCCTGGAAGATTTCTCTTGCTGTCGCTCACCTTCTGCGTGACGTTTGAGTAGATACGCCCCACTCCGCTGTCAGCACCATGAAGGTCGGCCATGGCCTTGAAAAAGGTGTTGTTGAACTTAACCACTTCGGCCGCCGAGCGCCAGTTGGTGTTACCCTGAAGGTTGTCGCCCTCGATGGTTGCATCGGCGCCAAACTGCTCATGCAGCCCCGCGAGCAAAGTCGGGTCGCTGTTACGGAACCGGTAGATACACTGTTTCTCGTCGCCGATCACAAGGTTTTCTCGCCCGTTTGCCAGACTCTCCTCAATCAGCGATTTGAGGTTGAGCCATTGCAGTTCCGACGTGTCCTGAAACTCATCTATCAGAAAATGGTGGATCCACTGCCCGGTCCTTTCATACACGAACGGCGTAGGGTCGTTGCCTATAATGCGGTGAAGAATGGAGTTGGTGTCACTCAGAAGCAGCGTCGATGTGCTTGAGCGGAACTCGGCAATGTAACGGTTTATGCGGTTCATCAGCCCGAGCACATAGAGCTGGTGAATCGTCTCGGTGAGGAGCCCTATCTGCCTCGATGCGATAATCGAGTTGGCGGCACTCTGCGCCAGTGCGAGTGCAACATCATCGGGCATTGCCTTGGCAAGAAACGCCTTGGCTGGGTTCTCGGCAATGGCGCTCAGTGTCTTGGGTATTCCCCCGGCTTTGGGTTTCACATACCCCTCACGGGCATGACGGGCAAAGTTCTCGCCGGCAAACTTAGTGAGTCCGGGCAGATCGGCGGCTGCCTCGCAGGCCCTGCGGCATTGCTCCGACAGTTGCTCTATCCGCTTCCTGACAGCCGCAGTGAGCTTCACGAGCCGCGACGGATCGGCAAGATATCGGTCAATCTCCTGTGAATGTTTCGCATAGGTTTCGTCGCTCACCCGCTTCATGAAGTTCACGATCGTCTTATGAACATCAGTGTTGCGGTTAAAGATGTTGAAGCCCTTGCCTCGGCGCATCAGGTCGGTCATCAGCTCCGAGAGCCAGTGTTCGAGCCGCAGCGCCTCGGCGCGTTCTGTCTCGTCGGCACCCTCGGTGCGGTTGATTGACTGGAGCATCTCGTGGATTCCGAGCATGACGGGGCGGTCCTGGTCAAGGTCCACCTCATAGTTTCCGGGGAGCTCAGCCTCGCGGGCAAAGGTGCGCAACACCGTCTGGAAAAACGAGTCGATGGTCGACACGCTGAAATAGCCGAAATCATGCAGCAGGTCGCGCAAAGCGGTGCGCGCTCTGTCGGCGATATCCTCCTCGCTGGCTCCTGTCAGCTCCCTCAGCCCCGGCATGAAAGGGCTCGGGCGCGTCCATCCCCTCTCCATCCCGGCAAGCACACCGAGCTCATGCACAATGCGCCGCTTCATCTCCTCGGTGGCCTTGTTGGTAAAGGTGATGGCCAGAATGTGGCGGTGACGGCCGCGCGTGCCGGAGGGCACGAGCCTGTGACGCCCGCTCTGGTCCCTGTCGGTCAGCAGCAGGGTTATATAGCGCTCGGTAAGGCGATAGGTCTTTCCCGAACCGGCCGATGCCTTGTAGATTCTCAGCATCCCCTCAACACATCTTCACCTTGTAACCGCGGCTGCGCAGTTCCCGGGCCACATCCTCGCGACGGTCCCCCTGAATCAGAATCTCTCCGCCGCGCACACTTCCGCCGCAGGCAAGCTTCTGCTTCAGTGCCGACGCGAGCTCCTCAACGCTCTCCTTCTGCTCGACGTCAAAGCCACACGCAATCGTGGCCGGTTTCCCTTTGCGCCCCTTCTTGTCGAGCACAATCTCTATCACGGGCAGCTCCCGTTCAGGCTCAGCCTCGGCAGCAGCGTCGCTCCCGGCCGGAAGGTCGGGATTGTCGGCAAGAAATCCCGCAAGGGCGTCTCTCCAGTCATTCATCGGCATAGCGGCTTAGTTTTCAGGACGGCGGTGATAAGTGTAGTTCACGCCCCCCTGCTCGATCGTCAGAGAAACATCGTTAAACTCGGTGATCTTGAACGCAACCCGCTCGGGCACATCCCCTATCAGGCTCGAATCGCCCTCACACGTCAGCGTCGACGGCTTCAGCTCGGCGATCAATGAATCGTTTTTCACGTTCCAGCGGCCATCCACAGCAAACGTCACCACCCCCGGCACAACCTTCCTGATCGTGCACTTTCCGTTCTTGCGGAGCTCCATCAGCGGGTCCTCCTCCGACACTTCCGGGATGAAATAATTGCCAGTCATCTGCTTGGCCTCCTTGCTCAGCCGGTTACACCCCGACAACAGCGTCAGAAACACCGCCATGCTTGCCGCAACTATAAAAATCTTGCGCATCTTTTGTTTCCGATAGGTTAATGTTACCCTGCAAATCTAACAATTTTTTGTCACACACACCCCTTTTCGGCTCATTTCGTGTTCGTTTGTGCAAAAAATTCGTTTCGCAATGTTATGAAACAAAAATTTTCATGTAACTTTGCACACTGCAACCGGTAAGTCCCAACCAGTCATTATTTGTAATCACAGCATTTCATATCATACGAGGAACCCAATTATGAAGCCCTTACAAGCCAAACTCTCCAAGTACACAGCGCCGCAGGAAGCTAAAGCCGCCGGCGTCTATCCTTATTTCCGCGCCATCTCGAGCGAGCAGGACCCCGAGGTGACAATCGACGGCAAGAAGGTGCTCATGTTCGGTTCCAACTGCTATTCCGGCCTCGTCAACGACCCCCGCATCAAGGAAGCCGCCATCGAAGCCACACGCAAGT
>CAZKXM010000081.1:0-8733 GCA_964556785.1 uncultured Bacteroides sp.
GCGCCTTTGGCCATGGTGATCGAAGCGCCCATGTCGACAACGGTGTCGATTGCGTTGAAGGGCTTGAGCCAGCCGAGAGTGTAGCAGCCGATGTCGCCGAACACCTTCGAGTTGTCGAATTCGGCAAGCACATCGTTCAGGGCATGGTAAACGTCGCGGTGGCCGCAACCCTGGCACAAGGCCGGGGGACGGGGCACAACGAGCTGTGCGGGTTCGTTGACCTCTACGCGCAGACGGTCGGCCAGCTCGGGGCGGATCTTCATCATTGCCTCGGCAACGGTGTCGGGGGTGAGCTCGCCGGTGCGGTTGAGGTGGCCGGTGAGTTTGCCAGAGATGTTCAGGCCGCGTCCCAGGAGGCCGCGCAGCTTGTTTTCGATGAAGGGCTGACCCTCTTCGATCACAAGGATATTGCCGCCGGTTTCGTCGGCGAGGCGGGTGATCATCTCAACGGGGAGGGGATACTGCGAGATCTTGACTGTGGGGAAGGGGCAACCTTCGGGGAACAGCTCGGCGAGATAGTTGGCGGCGATACCGCTCACAATGATACCCATCGAGTTGTCGGTGCCGGGGGTGTAACGGTTGAAGGGCGACTTCTCGCTTTCCTCAATCATGCGCTCATAGTCGGCAAGGAGTTCGCGATAGCGCACCTTTGAGTTGCCGGGCATGAGAACCCACTGGCGGGTGTTTTTGGGATATGTGAGGGGGCGTTCAGCGATAGCCTCGGTTGCGGTCTCAACTGTGCCGCGGGAGTGGCTCAGGCGTGTCACGAAGCGGAAAGTGACAGGGGTTCCGACGCGCTCTGAAAGCTCGAAGCCGTAGCGGGCCATGTCGTAGGCTTCCTGCTGGGTTGAGGGCTCGAGCAGGGGCATCAGGGCAAAGTCGGCATAGAAGCGCGAGTCCTGCTCGTTCTGTGAAGAGTGCATCGAGGGGTCGTCGGCAACTGTGACGAGCAAGCCGCCGTTAACACCGGTGAAAGCCGAATTTACATAAGGGTCGGCAGCAACGTTGAGTCCCACATGCTTCATGGCAACCAGCGCGCGCTTGCCGCAGAACGACATGCCGAGCGCCTCTTCCATGGCTGTCTTTTCGTTTGATGACCAGCGGGAGTGGACACCACGCTCGCGGGTTATGGGGCTGTTTTGGATAAATTCAAGGATTTCGGTAGAGGGTGTACCGGGATAGGCGTAACCGCCCGAAAGGCCTGCATGGAGAGCGCCGAGAGCAAAAGCCTCATCGCCAAGGAGCATTTGTTTCATGGTTGTTATTTCGCAGTTGTGTGATTGGTTGTGGCAGGGTTACCCGCTAATTATCTATTTCTTGCCAAAATTAGAAATAATTCCGCAATAAATCACCAACTTTTGCACAAAATCTGCAAACCTGCGCAAAAACGTATGTTCTACAGCAGTTTTTTAACTGAACGCGCCCGATTTCAGGCTCATTCTGAGGTGTATCGCGGATGGTGGGTCAGAATCTCTTCGCGAAGCCGGCTGCGGTCAACATGGAGATAGATTTCGGTTGTGGCGATGCTTTCGTGACCGAGCATCTGCTGGATTGCGCGCAGGTTGGCGCCCCCCTCAAGCAAGTGAGTGGCAAACGAATGGCGCAGGGTGTGGGGCGAAATCGGGCGTCTGATTCCGGCGCTTTCGGCGAGGGTGCGCACTATGTAGAAAATCATGACGCGCGTCAGGGCGGCGCCACGCCTGTTGAGGAAAAGAATGTTTTCGCTTCCGCGTTTGGCCGCAGGGCGTTCTTCGAGATATTCGAGAATCGAATCGACAGCTGCGGGCGACATCGGCACAACCCTCTGTTTGCGCCCTTTGCCGGTGACGGAGAGGAAGCCCTCGTCGGTGTAAACCTGCGAAATCTCGAGTGAGCATAGCTCGCTCACTCGCAGGCCGCACCCGTAAAGAGTTTCCATGATGGCGCGGTTGCGCGAGGCCTGCTCGCTGAAGGGATCGATTGCATCGATCATTGCGTCGATCTCATCAACGGAAAGCACTTCGGGGAGCGTGCGGTCGAGCCGCGGCTTGACAAGGAGCTCGCTCGGATCAGCCTCAAGATATCCCTCCAGGCACAGAAACCGGAAAAATGATTTCACTCCGGCAATGATCCGTGCATGGGTTGCAGGCGCAATCCCGAGGTCGTGAAGGCTGGCGGCGAAGGCCGAGAGATCGTCGGCTGTCGCGTCGGCCAATCTGATCTTTTCGGCTGACAGATAGGATGTCAGTTTGCCGACATCGTCAAGATAGGCTTCGGCGGTGTTTTCAGATTGTCCGCGGTCGAGCTTGAGATGTACGGCGAAATCGCGAAGCAGTCTGTCGGGGTCGAGAATCTGCCTCCGGCTCATCGCATCGATATGTTGAAATGCTGGCGCGGCAGATCGCTGCGCAGCAATATATAATGTTCGCGCGCATCGCTGAATGTCATCAGTCCCGATGTGTGGGCGCCGGTCATATTGGCGAGCACTTCGGGATCGGTGTCGATAAGCATCACGGCGCCGCTGGCGGGAAGCGGAATCGGTTCGGTCAGGCCGACGGCGACAGTCAGCTCTGATGCGTCGACGGTGAGTCTGACACCGGCTGCCTCCAGAGCATTGTCGAGCGGAGGGAGCGGCGCACCGATGCGGCGCGCCGTGCGGCATCCGGTCCAGACGGCAACCCGCATCCAGCGGCGCGAAGCCGGGTCGGGAAGCGACGACGTGGCATAGTAAACGGCCTTTGTGTCGCGCAGCGGCCCGGTTATGAACTTGAACGCGAGAGGGGAATGGACGCCGAAACCGCGGCTTGTGCGAAACCGCTTAAGCATTGGCCGCTTCAGGCTCTTTGTTGACCGACGGGCAGCTGGAGAACGCCTGTGCCACTGCAGCAAGCACCGCGGCGAAAATTAGAAGGATGCAGATGCGGGCGATGGTGCCGGTGGTGTGGAGCGACTGCGGGTCAAACCACATTTCCACCGTGTGGCTTCCGGCGGGGATTTTCATGGCGCGCAGCAGATAGTTGACGCGCCCGAGTTCGGCAGGGGTACCATCGACGGTGACATGCCAGCCCCACGGGAAATAAACCTCTGAGAACACAGCCACGCCGCCGTTTGCCGATTCAACATGGTAAGTGAGGCGGTTAGGGGCGTAAGAGGTTTCGAAAATCGTGTCGCCAGGCTGCTTTGGCGAGCTTTCGCCCAGTATGGAGTGGAATTTGCCGTCGGCCACCGCTTCGTCGCGAAGGTTGATCGCGCTCAGGCCGGCCATCTCGTTGTCGGCATCCTTGACATATTTCACCTTGTCGACAAGCCATGCGTTGCCGAATGCCTCGTCGTTGAACAGGGGGCGGCCGTCGTAGTTGACGATGTAGCGGGCGTTGAGCATGTTCAGTACATTCATGTCGGCTTCGGTGATCTCGCCGGTGAGAATGTGGCTCAGGTGACAGTCAATAAGGTCCTGATAGCGGGTGAGTTTGGCCGCGTGATAGCCGCCTATCATCTTGTGATAATATGAAGGATCGGCCTGCTGGAAGCGCTGCATGTCCATCACGCGATAGTTCATGGTGGTGTCGCGCAGAATCTCGCGGTCGGCATCGGTCATCGCTATAGGGTCGCCTGCCGAGAGGCTCCGCGGCACGAACGAGTCGTGGTCGAGATAGCGCTTGTTGACCATGAAAAGGTCGCCGCAGATCAGCACTCCCGTGATCACTGCCGCAACGGCAACGTTGAGCTTGCGGCGCATGTAGAGCACCAGCAGGCAAAAGCCGGCTGCAACAAACATGAAGCTGCGCATTGAATCGGCTTCAACCATCGACTCGCGCACCGTGGTGACTGCCGAATAAATCGCCGGATTATCAATCGAGAACTGGGCTGCCAACGAGGAGTCGTAGCCCTGTTCCACGATCTGGCGGGTGATCATCTCCGACACCATACGGTCGTTGTCGCTCACAGCCGAGCCATAGAAGCCGGGAGCGATGATGCCTATAAGGCAGAACGCAAGCACGATTCCGAAGCTCCATAAAATGGGTTTGCGGTAAGCGCCGGCATTGTCGGGAGCGGTGAAGATGCGCTGCAGCGCAAGCATGGCCAGCAGCGGCATGGTGAACTCGGCCACCACAAGAATGCTTTCGACGGTGCGGAACTTGCTGTACATCGGCACCCAGTCTATAAACAGGTTGGTGAGCCACATCATGTGGCGCCCCCAGGCGAGGCCTATCGACAGAACTGTCAGCGCGAGTAGAACCCACTTTACCGGCCCCTTGACAATCACGCATCCCAGCAGGAAGAGCGCCACGATGAGCGCACCCACGTAAACCGGGCCGTTCGTACCCTCAGGGTCGCCGAAATATTGGGTGACATACTCCAGAAAACCGGCTGAAGTGCTGTCGATCTTTCCTTCGCGCACCATCGCCTTGGCCTCGGGAAGATCGCCTAATGTGAGCATCTTCGTCGACCCTTTCTCAGGCTTGTTTGTGGCGCCACCTTTTATGTTGGGGATGAGCAGCGAAAAGGTTTCGGAGGGAGCGTAGCTGTATTGGGTGATATAGTCGCGGTCAAGTCCGGCCGTGGTGAGGGCGGCATCGGCCGATGTGTCGCGCGAGAGCTCGGAGTGGCCTCCGCGCATTGTTTCCTTTGAGTATTCATAGGTGTTGTAGAGGCTGGGCGAATTAGCTCCTACAGCAGCTACGGCAGCCACTGCCAGCGCGCCTGTGGCGATCCACCAGCGGCGCATGGCTCCCTGCCTTTCCTTCAGGGCCGTGAGCAGGGCTATGAGCATGAATCCGGCCACGACAGGCAGGAAATAATAGGTCATCTGCACATGGTTGGCCGCGATCTGCATCATTGCAAACAAGCCCGCCATAGCTGCTCCGGCAAGGTAACGGCCGCGATAGGCAAGGATCACGCCGGCGATTGTGGGCGGGATGTAGGCAAGTGTGGCGAATTTCCAGAGGTGGCCGGCAGCAATAATGATCACGAAGTACGACGACAGACCGTAGGCTATCGCCCCAATAAGGGCAACCCACCACCGCAACTTCATCACCAGCAGCAGAATCAGCATGCCCAGCATCATCATTGCAAGCAGGTTGGCCGGCGAGGGGAGGCCGAGACCCATCACCGTATTGATCCAGCTGAACCAACGGTTTGAGGGATAGTCGGGTGCGATCTGGAATGTCGGCATTCCGCTGAAAAGCGAGTTGGTCCATCTCGACGATTCGCCCGTGGCCTCGGCAAAAGCTTTGGCTTCCTGGCCAATGGCTGTGCCTTGCTGCATGTCGTGCTGACGGAGCACATTGCCTTCGGCAGCATCGGGATAGAAGTAGGCGAAGGCGACGGCGGCAATCACCGCAACCGAAGCGATGAACGTCAGGAAACTCTTGCCGGTGAAGAATTGTTTAAGCCGGCAGGCGAGGGTGGTGGGGCAGGTGGGTGTCATCAGTCAGTCATCAGTGAGGTGTCGACAGAGGTGCCGAGCGAGTCGGCCGCGGCAGTTTGGCTTGAATCGGCAGGCTCCGGTTCGTAAACAGGCTCCTCGCCATAGGTCTGTACGGCGTCATATTCGGCCAGCAGACGCCGGAAATCGCGAGCCGCCTGCTCGAAATCGAGCTGAGGATTGCGCGCTTTAGCTTCGGCGAAGGCGCGGCGCATGTCGTTGGGGTTGGCCCCGACGGCAATGTCGTAGACGTCAACATATTTGCGCAGCGTCTCAAGATCGCTGCGGGGATTGTCGGCCGTCACCTTGTTGTGCACCTCCAGAAAAGCCATCAGCACGGCGATAGTTTCTTCGGGGGTGAGCTCGTCGATGTAGAGAGCCATCGAGTCGGCAAGGGTTGCGGCGGTAGCGTAGTCGTTGGCGCGCAGGGCCTCGGTGAGCTGGGAGGTCTGCTGGTCCATTAACTTTGCGGTTTCGGAGCTTCGGCCGCCTCCGCACGATGCGCACACAAGCGCTATGATTGCCGTTGCAGCGCAGATAAAGAGCTTTTTCATCAGTTGATTGTGATTGTTGACGGTCAGGCGGCTGAATTTAGCGAATCGCCTGCTTATGGCGCAAAAGTACAAAAAATTATGTTAACTTTGCACACCCATGAAACCGACACTTTGCATCCGGCATTTGATAACGGCCCTGATGGTGGCGCTGGCAATACCTCAGTGTGTGGCGCAGATTGTGGCCGATCCCATCGACAAGATCGACACTGACAGTGTCAGGCGTGCTTTTGACAGCGGGCCATATTTCGGACTGTACAAGGACAACTATTTTATTTTCGGTACGGCCGTTGGCAATCAGCGTCCGTCGAAAACCAACACCAACATCAAGTTTCAGATCTCGATCTCGCAGAGACTCACACGAAGCACCCTGCCTTGGAACACATATCTGTTTCTGTTTTACACCCAGAAGTGTTTCTGGAACGTGCTCGAGCGGTCGATGCCCATGACCGACCTGAATTTCAATCCCGGCATCGGTCTGACGAAGCCATTTTTTGTCAAGGGGCGCTATGTTGGCAAGCTCACGCTTATCGCCGAGCATGAGAGTAACGGTCGCGACGGAGCGGCGTCGCGATCATGGAACAAGGTTACGCTGGCGGCTAACGTGATCATCAATCCCCAGATCAATGTCCACGGCGAGATCTGGATCCCGATCGTAGACGGGCGCTATAACCGCGATATTCTCAACTATAGCGGCATCTATCAGGTGGGCACATCGTTCTCCACGGCCAACAAGCGCTTCGGAGCTTCGGTGACACTGGTCAAACGTCGCGGATGGAATTTTAACTACAACACGATAGTCGAGCTCAACTACAGGATGTTCAAGAAGGAAAATCAGTTTTTCTTCGTGCAGTATTACAACGGATATGGCGAAGGGCTCCTTGCCTATAAGGAGTTTCACTCCGAACTGCGGGCTGGCATCGTGATCAAGCCCCGCATTTTCAGTAATTACTGATCAGGGTCGCCCAGATCGTCGTATTTCTGGAAAAGGAAATCATTGTAGGGGAACCGCTGCATGTGGATCTCCTTCGCTTTTTCATAGAGCTTGGTGCGCAGCTCGTCGATGTTGATATCCTTCTTGGCCGAGATGAACACGCAGTTGTCGTGAAGCCGGTTCATCCATGTTTCCTTGAGTTCCTCGAGCGGAATGTTTTCGCGAGTGCGGGGTGTCAGATCGTCGTCGTCCTTAGGCACATGATTGTAAGCGTCGATCTTGTTGAACACCATAATAACAGGCTTCTCGGGAAGTCCTTTGCAGATTTCGGCCAGAGTTTTGTCAACCACCGCAATCTGATCTTCGAAATTGGGGTGGGATATGTCGACAACATGGAGCAGAAGATCGGCCTCGCGCACCTCGTCGAGGGTCGACTTGAATGAGTCGACAAGGTGTGTCGGGAGCTTGCGGATGAAGCCGACAGTGTCGGTCAGCAGGAAGGGGAGATTGTCGATCACCACCTTGCGCACCGTGGTGTCGAGAGTGGCGAAAAGCTTGTTTTCGGCAAACACGTCGCTCTTGCTGAGCAGATTCATCAAGGTCGATTTGCCCACATTGGTGTAGCCCACCAGGGCAACGCGAGTCAGCTTGCCGCGGTTTTTGCGCTGCACGGCCTTCTGCTTGTCGATATCTTTAAGTTGCTCCTTCAGCAGCGAAATGCGGTTGAGGATAATTCGGCGGTCGGTCTCGATCTGGGTCTCACCGGGTCCACGCATGCCGATACCGCCTCGCTGGCGCTCGAGGTGGGTCCACATGCGGGTGAGTCGCGGCAGCAGATACTGATACTGCGCCAGCTCCACCTGAGTCTTCGCATTGGCCGTCTGGGCCCGCTTTGCGAAGATGTCGAGGATAAGGCTCGTGCGGTCGAGAATCTTGACTTTCAGCTCGCGCTCGATGTTGGCAACCTGCTTCGATGTCAGGTCGTCGTCGAAGATTGCCATGCCTATATCGTTTTCCTCGATAAACAGGCGTATTTCCTCGAGCTTGCCCTTGCCGACAAAGGTGCGGGGATTGGGGTAGGGTATGCGCTGGAGAAACTTCCTGACGGTCACGGCACCAGCCGTGTCGGCCAGAAACTCCAGCTCGTCGAGATATTCATTGGCCTTTGCTTCGTTCTGATTCTCCGTGATCAGACCCACAAGCACGGCCCGCTCGGTGGTTTCCTGTGAGATAATTTGATCTTTCATTCCGTTTGCAAAGATAACAATTTTATCTTAAGCATGGTTTATGGGAAGGTCACCCCGTAGGGCGAGCGTGGCCGGTTGCCGCTCAAGCGTTTTTTTCGGCGTGTCAGATAACATTGCATTTGCTGGCTGGCCCAGCACGTTCGCACGGGGAGTAAGAAATTTTTCGGAAATGTTTGGCAGTTAGAAAATTAGTTTGTAATTTTGCATCGCTTTTGTGGGCTAAACCGCGCCGCAACAATCTGCCTGGCTGAAAATCAGGCGGTTGCGTGGCGTGTGTGATGTGTATAAAAGCGCCAACAGTCACTCATCTGACATTACAAAACGAAAGAACATAAATAAATCTCATTCAGTTAAACCCCTAAATAACTAAGATGCCTACTATTCAGCAATTAGTAAGAAAAGGACGTGTGGCTCTTGAAGACAAGAGCAAATCACCCGCGCTCGATTCGTGCCCGCAGCGTCGCGGTGTGTGCGTGCGTGTGTACACCACCACCCCCAAAAAGCCTAACTCGGCGATGCGTAAGGTTGCCCGTGTCCGTCTCACAAACGGTAAAGAGGTCAACAGCTACATCCCCGGCGAAGGCCACAACCTGC
>CAZKXM010000082.1:0-8675 GCA_964556785.1 uncultured Bacteroides sp.
GTGCAGGAATGTCTGAACCTCGTAGGGTGTGAGCAGCGAAGGCTTCGAATCGGTGGGCTTGGTGAAGTTCATCACTATGCTCACGTGGGGCCGGCTCGAAACACCGTCGGCATTCTTCCATTCGGGCTTGAACTCTGTCATCCATGCACCGGGACGCTTGCTTTCGCGCGGGAAGAAGTCGGTGTAGATAACTCCGAGATAGCTTCCATCCTTGTCCATAACCTCGAAAGCCTGAACATCGGGGTGATAAACCGGGATATCTTTGTTTTCCTTAAATGTGAGGCCATAAAGCTTTGTCGCCAGGCCAAACACACCGTTGATCACATTGTTGAGCTCGAAATAGGGGCGCAGCGCTTCCTCATCAAACGCATAGCGCTCCTGGCGCAGACGGTTTGAATAGAAACTGTAGTCCCAGGGCTGTATCTTGCCTTCGAGACCATCCTTTTCGGCAAATTCCTGAAGCTCCTTGAAATCGGCGAGCTGCTGCGGGCGGTATGCGTCGCGCAGCTGATCGAGCAGATTCATCACGTTCTGCGGATTTTCGGCCATCGTGCGCTCCAGAGCATAGTCAGAATAGCTGTCGTAGCCCAGCAGATTGGCGATGGCGAGGCGGGTGTTGACGATTTCGCGGATCACGGGGCGGTTGTCGTAATCTCCCTTCATGTTGCGGCCCATGTAGAGACGATACATTTTTTCGCGCAGGTCGCGCCGGGTGCTGTATTTCATGAAAGCCAGATAGGTGGGCTGGGCAAGGGTGAACAGATATTCACCGTCGTGGCCTTTCTCCTTGGCTGCGAGGGCTGCTGCCTCAACCGAGCTCTCGGGCAGACCGTCGAGATCGTCGGCAGTGAGGTAGATCTCATAGGTGTTGAGCTCGAGCAGCACGTTCTGTCCGAACTTGTTGGTCAGCTCAGAGAGTTTCACCGACAGGTCGCTGTATTTCTGACGGTCATCGCCTTTGAGAAGTGCTCCCGAACGAGCAAACGAGTCGTAGGTTTTCTGAAGCAGCATGGCATCTTCAGGCGAGAGTTTAGAGATGTCGGTGCTGTCATACACCTTCTTCACTCGGTCCCATAGCTTTTCGTTCAGGGTGATGTCGGTGCTATACTTGCTCAGCTTCGGCATGATGTTGTCAGAAACCTGCATCATGGCAGAGTCACTGAGGGCTTCCGAGAGCGGGAAGAACACGTTGAGCACACGGTCGAGATCGCGCCCGGTGTTCTCATAGGCCACGATGGTGTTGGCAAACGTCGGAGCCTCGGGGTTGTTGACTATCGCGTCGATCTCTTCGAGTCCGAGCCTGATACCGCGGTCCACGGCTTCTTCATAATGCTCGGTCTTGATCTGATTGAACGGGGGTGTGCCGTGAGGCGTCCCCGTAAATTCTTGGAACAGGGGATTCTGAGCGTTCATAGCAATTGCCATTGACATGAATGTCGTAACGACTGTCTTTTTCATTTTATGGGTTAATAATGTGTTTGGATGTTCATATGTGTGAGCCGTTTTGGCGGCCTGATTCAAGAGCGGCGTCGAGCACAATCTTAGTCATCAGCTCGTCGGCGCCATTGCTGATAATGAGCGGGATATCGGTCTCGAAAGCCTTCAGGAAGCTTTCGGTGTCAAACTCGAGAGCCCGGATTGTCTCGAAATATTCTGCCGCGGCTGCCCGGTAATTCCCCTCGATCAGATGCAGATGCCCTGAGTTGAGATGGTCGTCGGCCGTAGGATGGTCGGCAAGGAGGCGGTTGTAGTAGGTGCGGGCCTTCTCGGTATCGCCTCCAAGCATAAGGGCCCACGCGAGCGGTCGCAGAGTCTTCGGATTGCCCGGCTCGAGAAATTCAACCTTGAAATATTGTTTGACTGCGTCGTTATAGCGGCCAAGCTCGGTGAGGCAATGGGCGAGCGATAGCGCTGCAGCGGTGTCCTGCGGCAGCTTGGCGGCCACGCGCTCCAGATAGGGGAGAGCCTTGGCCGGATTTCCGGCCAGACGGTGGCAGGCGCCCAGACGCCTGATGGTCCATAGATTGTCGGCGTTAAGGAGGTCGGCATGTTCGTAACACTCGATTGCTCCGTTAATGGCGCCTGTGCGCTGAAGGCAGTTACCCATTTTCTGGAGCAGTGCCGGTGTTACGGGAGCAATTTCGCTCATGCGGCGGAAAAGCTGATAGGCTTCCGTCCAGCAGCCTCGCTTGAAATAGAATTCGGCGGCCAGCCCGAGTATTTCGGCATCGTCAAACAGGGATGCAAGCAGCGGTATGTCCAGCGGATTGAGCGGCTCGGCGAATATGTCGTCAAATTCCCCTTTGCGGCGAAACAGCTTGAAAAAGCGATAGAGCGACTGGATGCCGCGGTTGGCCAGCGCTTCACGGTCGGTGTCGGCCGTTGTGAGCGACGAGGCCTTGATTTCAGCCATGTTGAGATTCTGCATTTTGAACTGGTTGAGCAGCAGCTCCCGCCTGTCGGCCGGCATCATGGCGAATGCGCAGGCAAGCGAGTATTTGTCGTTGTCGCACAGGAATGCCGACGATGCAACCACATCTACAAATTCCTTCCACTCACCTCCTGCGTTGCCCGAGCCTCCCGCGGCAGGGTGATCAGATCTGAAGGGAATGAACCAGTGATGGATTTCGTTGAAGAACGGAAATGATTTAAGGTTGCCGAACGTACTCATCATCACATCCGTGCCTTCCTCCTGCATCTCTGAAATCTCCTTCAGACGGTCCTTGATGCCGCTTTTGTCGAGCATCTCCTCCCACTCGGGATTGTCGTCAAACGATTCAAGATCAACCACGCCGTCACCGTTGCGGAGCTTCTTCTCCAGATCAGGCCTCAGCTTCATCAGGTCGGGGATAATCTCCTCTGTGATGCGGCGGTTCACTCTTTCGGTGTCGCGGGCACGGATCATCTGCAGGAATGCCATGCGCATGTCTTTCTGCCACGAGGGAGTGTCGGCAGCGGCAGCGATAGCGTCGGCAACCCTGCGGCGCATACGCCGCTTTCTGTGGATCCAAAGCGATGCAAGCAACCCATAGAGGGCTTTGACCGAAACGGTAGCTTCGTCAGTCATATAGGCTCTGACAAGCGATACAATCCTCAGATCGTCGTGCCATTCCAGCTCGCCCATCATCAGCGCGCTGACAATGAGTTGGCGTGCATCGGCCGATATCGCTCTGTTGGCCACAAAGGCATCGACTGCAGTGGCATCGGCTGACGAAAGAGGGTGAGTGGTCCACAGTGAGTTGAACACCTTCTTTTCCATCGCATCGATCTTGACCTCGACTGCCGTCAGGTCTTGCCCTCCTACCATTGCCAGGCCGCGGGCCCCCAGCAGAGTGGAGTAGGCGGTCAGGAGTGCGGGTATCGACTCGATTCCACTTGCCTCATGATAGCGCAAAGTGCTGAAATATAGCGTTGATTCGTCAATGCTTTTACGCCGGCGGCGGAGCAGTGCGGCTATGTCGCGGACTGAGGAGGTTATGTCATTGTAAAGGTCGGGGCGCGACGGGTCGGGTGCCCCGTCGAGAGCATAGCGGGTCAACAGGGCATAAGCCTCTCTGACC
Source organism: uncultured Bacteroides sp. (assembly GCA_964556785.1). Lineage (GTDB taxonomy): Bacteria > Bacteroidota > Bacteroidia > Bacteroidales > Muribaculaceae > CAG-1031. The sequence continues at coordinate 3,561 of CAZKXM010000082.1, forward strand.
GAGGCGATACGCTCGCAGATGTCGCGCATGTTTTCGGCCGATGCGCTGCGGCCCAAAGCATCGAGAGCTTCGTTGATATGACCCCGCTCAAGAAGATTGTCCAGAGAGGGACGTTGTGACTGTTTCATAACAAGTGCAAATTTAATCAAAAATAAGGGCAAAACATGTGCCAAAATACCCGTAAGACACAATTTTTAGCTATCTTTGCACGATATTAAGTAGAGATTACAATTTTTTATCACCTTAAAAGCACAGAATGAAAAGAGTCAATTGGATTTTGGCCTGTTTTATGAGCGTGGCTTCAGTGACGGCATCGGCGGCGATCGTCGAGACCTCACCGACCCCTCTGCAGGAATCAAGCAAAGATGTAACCATCATTTATCACGCCGAGCAGGGAACCGCCGGCCTCAAGGGGCTTACAAGCGGGGTCTATACCCACATCGGTGTCGTGACTAACAAAAGTAACGGCGGATGGACCTATGCTCCTTCAAAGTGGGGCGATAACAGCGACAAGTATGCCATGGAATATGTTTCGAGCAACACCTGGAAGCTCAAGATAGGCGATATCCGCACATATTTCGGCATCACCGACCCTACAGAGACTGTTGAAAAGCTGGCGATGGTGTTCCGCAACGCCGACTGCTCGAAGGAGGGTAAGGCCACTGGTGGAGCCGACATTTTTGTCGACGTTTATCCTGATGAGTTCTCGATGTCGCTCGAAAGTTCGGCTTCGAGCACGGTGCTTACCTCGCCCGGCACAGTGAGCTTCACTGTCAGCACAACCGAAAGCGCTTCGATATCGCTCAGTGTCAACGGAACCGAAGTCAAGTCGGGTACCGGCACATCGCTGAAGGCCGACTATAATTTCGCGTCGACCGGCGAATACACTGTCAGCGCCACTGCAAAGACTTCGGCATCTACAGTCACCAAGGAAATGGTGTTTCTCGTTATGCCCGCGGCTGTGAGTCAGAATTATCCCGGTGGAACACCCAAGATGGGCTGTGTGAAAAATGCCGACGGCAGCGTGACCTTCTGTCTCGCCGCTCCGAATAAAAAGAGCGTGCTTCTCGTCGGTTCATGGGACGATTATGCAACCCTCGGCAAGAATGTGATGAAGTATCAGGATTATGAAGGCTACCGCTACTTCTGGACCACCGTCGAGGGCCTTGAAAGCGGCAAATATTATCCTTACTACTTTGTTGTTGACGGCACCACCAAGGTTGCCGATCCCTATGCCCACCTTGTTCTCGATCACTACAGCGACAAGTGGCTCACAAACGATCTGGGCGACATTCCCGCCTATCCCTACGACAAGGTCGACGACACTCAGCTTGCCGTTTACTGCGACACTCTTGACGACTATGACTGGGAGGTTAAGGACTTCCAGATTCCCGACCACAGCAATCTTGTGATCTACGAACTTCTGATCCGCGACTTTGTCGGCACAAGCAGCAAGGACGACGGCCGTGTGAAAGATATCCACTCACATCTCGATTATCTGCAGAAACTCGGTGTCAACGCTGTCCAGCTCATGCCTATCATGCAGTTCAACGGCAACAACTCTTGGGGCTACAACACCAACTTCTACATGGCTCCCGATAAGTCGTACGGCACCCCGAAGGAATACAAGGAACTGATCGATGCCCTCCACAAGCGTGGCTTCGCCGTGATTCTCGACATCGTCTTCAATCAGAGCGACGGCCTGCATCCCTGGTATCAGATGTATGACATCAACAGCAATCCCTTCTACAATGCCCGCGCTCCTCACGATTACAGCGTGCTCAACGACTGGCGTCAGGACAATCCTCTGGTTCAGCAGCAGTGGGAAGACGCGCTGCGTTACTGGATGACGGCCTACAACGTCGACGGTTTCCGCTTCGACCTCGTCAAGGGTCTTGGTGACAACGACAGCTACGGCAGCGGAACTGAGGCCTACAACGCTTCGCGTGTTGCCAACATGACCCGTCTTCACAGTGTCATCACCTCGGTTAAGCCCGACGGTATCCACATCAATGAGCATCTTGCAGGTGCCAAGGAGGAGAATGAGATGGCAGCTGACGGTCAGCTCAACTGGAGCAACATGAACCACGCTTCGTGTCAGACAGCTATGGGATGGACCGACGGTGCCGGTATGAACGGCATGTATGCCCCCAACAACGGCAGCCGTCTCTGGGGCTCTACCGTTGCTTACGCCGAGAGTCACGATGAGGAACGCATGGGCTACAAAGTTGGCAAATGGGGCGCTACAACCGACATCAAGACCAACGAGGCAATGGGTATGCGCCGCCTCGGAATGGTTGCAGCTCAGATGCTTTTCACACCCGGCCCCAAAATGATCTGGCAGTTCGGTGAACTCGGTGCCGATCAGACCACCAAGAGCACCGACGGTTCAAACAACACCGACCCCAAGAAGGTTGTTTGGAGCTATCTCGACAGCGAGCATCGCGCCGGTCTTTTCCAGACCTACAGCGAAATGTGCTGGTTCCGCCGCAACAATCCCCAGCTCTTTAATCAGAACACTTCTGTTTCGCTGAGCCTCAACGGATGGTCAAGCGGCCGTTACGCAGTGCTCTCGTCGGGCAACAGCGAAGCTGTGCTTCTTGTCAACCCGGACACTTCAAACAGCATGGTTGTTTCTGCTCCCGTGAGCCATATCAGCTCGACCAACAATCAGATCATCTCAAAGAGCTACGCAACCAATCCTGCCGTGAACTATGCTGCCGGCAATGTTTCGTGTGAACTTCCCGCCGGTGCCTATGTGATGGTTTCTACCAAGGACCTCACCGAGATCACTGATGTCGAGGCAGCCGCATCGGCCACACGGGTGTTCGGCGAAGAGGGCCGTATTGTGATCCTCGGTCAGTATGACTCCGTATCTGTGTTCGACATGGCCGGACGTGCCTACGGTTCACTCTCGGTTCCCGCAGGTCTCTACATCGTGAATGTTGACGGCGTTGCATCGAAAGTTGTGGTGAAGTAATCGCCCCGACGCCGTTTAATAAGTTTTAAGGACGGTGTGCACAATCTGTGCACACCGTCCTTTTTATCTTTGCATCGTTAACCAACACAAACCAGAAATCTCTAATCCATCCTCATTATGAATCAGTCAGTATTTTTCAGTTCGCGCGTTCTCGATACAATCAATTCGCTTCCTTTCGATGATCGCTCCACAATGGCGGCAGCCCTTACCAGCGAGTTTATTCTCGGCACGGATGTGAGCGGCAGTCTCAACGGCATTCAGAAGATGGTTTATGCAATCATACGCCACTATGTAAAACAGGATATGTCGAGAATGGGCACTATCCATGAGGTGCGCGACCTGCGCGATCTGTGCTGACACAGTGAAGAACACACCCTCCTTTAATTGCGATCGCTTGAAAATTATGCGCCACAGCAGCGGGAAACCCGCGCCGTGGCGCATAATTATTAGAGTGGACAAGATTATGTTTACTTTGTCAGGAGGGAAACCGAACGGCGGATAAACTCGCTCAGTTCAGCGCCCTTGAGAAGCCCGTTGGCCAGCAATGCCAGATCAATAACCTGCTTGATCAGCGGCTGTGACGAGGCATATTCCTTGACTGTCTTGTCGCGTTCGCGGCGGTTGTGGGTTATGCTCTCCTCAAGGTTCTGCTCCTGCTTCTTGTCGGCATCGGTGTCGGCGCTGTCGGTTTTTTCCTTGCTGTGCAGGTCGCGCAGCTCGGCATCGGCCTTTGCGATGGCATCGGTAGCCTCTTTTGTCTTGGGAAGCAGGTCGGCATCGGCCTTCTCCAGTATCTCTTTAATTGCGGGAGCCTCGGTGTTGACAACAAGGTTGAAGCTGTCAGACAGCTCGCCGTAGAAACTCATTCCGGGCTGCATGGCTGCCATGTCTTTCATTCGGCGCATATATTCGTTCTGAGTGATCAGAACGGGGTTTGCCTCGGGATTGAGCTTCTCGAAGGTAACGAAAAACTCGGTCTTGTCAACGTTGGCCACCTGTGAGCGGAACAGAGTGGAGTAGATCTCGGTCTGCTCGGCCGTGAGGCCGCTCTCCTTGCGCTCCTCTTTAGGAATGAGGTTTTGAGCGATATCGCTGTCAACACGCACAAAACGCGTTTTCTCCAGCTTGCTTTCAAGCAACCCGATGAAGTGGCTGTCAAGCTGGCCATCCATCAGAAGCACGTTATAGCCAAGCTCCTGAGCTGAATGGATGTAATTATACTGGGCGGCGGGGTCGGTTGCATAGATGTAGACAACATCACCCTCCTTATCGGTCTGTGTGCTCTCAACGAGGGTGCGATATTCCTCGAGTGTGAAATATTTTCCCTCGGTGTCACGAAGCAGTACGAACTTCATCGCCGCATCGCAGAATTTCTGATCGGTGAGCATGCCATACTCGATGAAGATCTTGATGTCGTCCCACTTCTTTTCGAAATCAGTGCGGTCGGTCTTGAATATACTGTCGAGGCGCTCTGCCACCTTCTTGGTGATGTAACCTGAAATCTTCTTCACGGCCGTATCGCTCTGCAGGTAGGAACGCGACACGTTCAGAGGAATGTCGGGCGAGTCAATCACACCCTGAAGCAGCATCATGAATTCAGGCACCACACCTTCTACAGAATCGGTTACATAAACCTGGTTGCAGTAGAGCTGGATGCGGTCTTTGCGGATGTCGAGATTGTTCTTGATCTTAGGGAAGAACAGAATTCCTGTCAGGGTGAAGGGATAGTCGACATTGAGGTGAATCCAGAACAGGGGATCTTCCTGACCGGGATAGAGTTCATGATAGAAGTTGCGATAATCTTCATCGGTGAGCTCCGACGGCTTTTTGGTCCAGGTGGGTTCTGTTGAATTTATCACCTTTCCGTCGCTCTCAACCGGTACGGGCAGGAAGCGGCAATATTTCTTGAGCAATGCATTGATGCGCGGCTGCTCGAGAAATTCCTTATCGTCGTCGTCGATATAGAGGATAATGTCGGTTCCTCGCTCTTTCTTCTCGGCCGGCTCCATAGTGTAGGCCGGTGAACCGTCGCATTCCCACCTAACGGCTTCGGCACCTTCCTTGTAGCTCAGCGACACGATCTCAACTTTCTTGGCCACCATGAAGGCCGAGTAGAAGCCCAGACCGAAGTGGCC
>CAZKXM010000083.1:0-8580 GCA_964556785.1 uncultured Bacteroides sp.
GCATCATCGACGAGAGCACCCTCAACAACGAGGAGGTGCAGATTCTCAACCGCGTCAAGATCAAGAATGTCAACAACGGCATGGTGATGGAATATACCATCGTGGCCGACTCCGAGGCCGACCTCAAGGAGAAGAAGATCGGCAATTCAACCCCTATCGCCCAGGGGCTTCTGGGCCACAAGAAGGGTGAGATAGTCGACATCAAGGTGCCTGCCGGCATGATGAAGTTTGAAATTGTCGACATTACATTCTGATCAGCGATGGCATCGATTTTTTCACGCATAGTGTCGGGCGAGATCCCGAGCTACAAGGTGGCTGAAGACGACCGACACTTCGCCTTCCTCGACATCAATCCCGTGGCGCCGGGCCACGTGCTTGTGATTCCCAAGCGCGAGGTTGACTATATTTTCGACCTCACCGACAGTGAGTATGCCGACCTGCAGGTCTTCGCCAAGCATGTGGCCGAAGCCCTCAAGAAGGCAATTCCATGCAAAAAGGTTGGCATGGCGGTGCTGGGTCTCGAGGTGCCCCACGCCCACATTCATCTCGTGCCGATGCAATCGGAGAACGACCTCAACTTTTTCCGCGGCAAGCTTTCCCTTCCCGCCGAGGAGATGGAAAAGATAGCCGCCGGCATCGCCGCACACATGCAATAGGCCATGAGCAGCGAAGCGATGTCGTGGCAGCTGCTTGTCAACGACAAGCGTTTCGGGCTGGAGGACTATCACGATCCCCGCAGAGGCTCGCGCAGCGACTTTCAGCGCGATTATGACCGTCTGGTGTTCTCCTCACCCTTCCGCCGGCTGCAGAACAAAACACAGGTGTTTCCGCTGCCGGGAAGCATCTTCGTGCATAACCGCCTTACCCATAGCATCGAGGTGGCCTGTGTCGGTCGCTCCATGGCCAACGAGGTCGCCGCCACCCTCAGGCAGCGCCACGCTGCCGAGCCCTGGGTTGGAAAGCTCGACGCCATCGGCGAGATCGTGGCCGCCGCGTGTCTTGCCCACGACATGGGCAATCCCCCCTTCGGCCACTCCGGCGAGAGAGCGATAGCCACATTTTTCAGCGAAGGGGCGGGGCGTGAGCTGGCCTCCGAACTGACCCCCGCCCAGTGGGCCGACCTGACCCATTTCGAGGGCAACGCCAACGCATTCCGCCTGCTCACACACCAGTTTGAGGGCAGGCGTCACGGCGGATTCGCCATGACCTATTCCACTCTGGCATCGATGGTGAAGTATCCCTACGAGAGCCGCCTTGCCGGAAAGAGCAACAAATTCGGCTTTTTCAACAGCGAGGCCAGCTCATTTGTCAAGGTTGCCGACGAGCTCGGAATGCTTCCCGATCCCGGTCCCGGCGGCGAGATCCGTTATGCGCGCCATCCGCTGGTCTATATTGTCGAGGCGGCCGACGATATCTGCTACGAAGTGATGGATATCGAAGATGCCCACAAGCTCGGCATTCTCACCACCGACGAGGTGATCGACCTTTTCCTGAGTTTCTTCGACACTGACCGCCAGGCCCACATCAGCTCGGTTATGAAGCGCGTGGCCGACCCTAACGAGCGCGTGGGCTATCTGCGCTCCTCCGTTATCGGCACACTGGTTGAGAACTGTGCCGACACGTTCTGCCGTAACGAGGAGGCGATACTCCGGGGCGAGTTCAGCGGCCCGCTCATCTCGCGCATTCCCGAGCGGGAACGCGAGGCCTACCGCCGGGCCGACGCCCTGTCGTGGGACAAGATCTACCGTGCCCCCGATGTTGTCGACATCGAGTTGGCGGGCACCCAGATCATCTCGTTTCTGATGGAAAAACTTGTTGGAGCCGTCAGAAACCCCGACCTCAACTATTCGCGCCTGCTGCTGGCACGCGTGCCTCACCAGTATGCCGTCAATGCCGACACCCTTTACGGAAAGGTGCAGGCAGCCGTGGACCACGTCAGCGGCATGACCGACGTCTATGCCATCGACCTCTACCGCAAACTCAACGGCATGAGCCTGAAAATCAACAACTGAGAAATGAACCGACTCACCCTCCTGTTATTCGTTGCCCTGCTGCCGCTGTCGGTTATCAGAGCGCGCAGTGTCGACGACATTCCGAATGTCCATGTGGCTGACCGCACCCGTTATGTGTCGAATCCCGACGGAGTTCTGTCGGCTGCCGCTGTCGATTCGCTCGACAGGCTGCTCGGCACGGTGTGGGCCAACACAACTGCCGAGCCGGTTGTTGTGGCCGTCGGGTCGATGCCTTCCGACACCGATATCGACAGTTATGCCACCGCTATCTTCGAGCGCTGGGGAATTGGCAAGAAAGACAAGGACAACGGTGTGCTGATGGTGATAGCGCGCGACGACCGTAAGGCTGTGATCCGCACCGGCTACGGATCGGAGGGTGTGCTCCCCGACATTGTCTGCGGACGCATTCTGCGCAACGAGATGTTTCCACGGTTCAAGGAGGGCGACTTTGACGGTGGCACCATTGCGGGAGTCAACGCCATCGCCCGGGTGATGACCGACCCTCAGTATGCCGACGAGCTCCGTTCAGGCCAGGCCAATGATGAGCTCGCCGACGATTTCGACGCCGACGAGGCTTTCAGGACCTATCTGGCTGTGGCAGCTGTTCTTGCGGCAGCAATGCTGCTTTGGGTGATTGTGACAGCCTACGCCACCCGCCGGCAGGATTCAGTCACCCGCTATTCGCGCATCCAGCCCCTGGTTATCGCCTCGCTGATCGTGACGGTGTTCACTCTCGGCATGGGGCTTCCGGCGCTGGCGACGGCATGGCTCGTGAGACGCCGCATACGCAACCGTCGCACCTGCTCCAACTGCGGAACCCGCATGCACAAGATCGATGAGGTTAACGACAACGCCTACCTCACTCCGGCTCAGGATATTGAGGAGCAGCTCAATTCGGTTGACTACGATGTGTGGGTGTGTCCCAACTGCCGCGAAACCGACATTCTCCCCTATGAAAACCGCGCGTCGGCCTACAAAACCTGTCCGCGCTGCGGCGCCAAGGCAGCCCAGCTGGTGAGCGAAAGCATTGTTCGCCAGCCCGGACCCACCCGCAAGGGAATTTTGCGGCGCACCTACCACTGCCGCAACTGCGGACAGAATCACTCCACCGACCATGAGCTACCTGCCACAGGCGCTGCAGCCGCTCCGATAATCATAGGCGGGCTCGGTGGCCGCGGAGGCTTCGGTGGCGGCGGGTTCAGCGGCGGCAGCTTCGGTGGAGGGTTCACCGGCGGCGGCGGTGCCTCCGGCGGATGGTAATTCACGGCAAAAAGATGGATCAACCGGCTGAAAAGCTTTGGAATTCAGAGTATATCAAGGTGATGACGAGCAATTTTCTGCTCTTCTTCGCCTTCTATCTGCTCACACCCCTTCTGCCGGTTTATCTCAACGACCAGTTTCATGCCGACAAACACATGATCGGCATCGTGCTCTCGGGCTACGTGATCGCAACTCTGCTTGTGCGCCCCTTCAGCGGCTTCCTCGTCGACTGTTTCAACCGCAAGACGGTGCTGATGATATGCTTTTTTGTGTTCTTCATCTGTTTCTCAGGCTATGTGGGCGCTTCAACCCTTCTGATGTTCGCGATAGTGAGGACATTTCACGGCATTCCCTTCGGGGCCTCGACCGTGGCAAACAGCACCGTGGCCATCGATGTGCTTCCGTCATCGCGGCGCAACGAGGGAATAGGATTTTACGGCCTCAGCAACAATCTGGCCATGGCTGCCGCTCCCTCGGCGGGAATCTGGATCTATCATTCGACATCCAATTTCGCCCTGCTGTTCTGGATATCGCTGGTCACCGCCCTGGCGGGATTCATCTGCTGCTCCACGGTGAAACTGCGTCAGCGCGACATTGTCAAGGCCAAGCCTTTGCTCAGCCTCGACCATTTCTTCCTGACGCGCGCATGGCTCATGGCTGTCAACATCTGCATGTTCGGCCTCTGCTGGGGCGTGATGAGCAACTATGTTGCCATTTACGGCCAGGAACGGCTCGGCATTACCGACGGCACCGGCGTGTTTTTCATGATTCTCTCGGCCGGCCTCATGCTCTCGCGTTTCACCGGCCGCAAGGCACTGCGCGAGGGGCGCGTAACGTCACATTGCCTGCAGGGGGTGATCCTCTCCACCGCCGGCTATCTGCTTTTCGCCCTTGCCCTGGGGCAGTGGAGCTTCTATGCCTCGGCACTGCTGGTTGGCCTGGGCAACGGCAGGATGTATCCGTCGTTTCTCAACATGTTTGTCAAAGTTGCGCGCCACGACCAGCGCGGCACTGCCAATTCCTCGATCCTCATATCGTGGGATGCCGGAATGGGCATCGGAATCCTTCTTGGTGGATTTGTGGCTCAATATCTCAGCTACTCAGCCGCATTCTGGATGGTTGCGGCCATGCAGGCAGCCGGAGCGCTGCTCTATGCACTGTGCACCCGCACATTTTTCCTGCAGCGCAAGCTTCATGAGTGAACCATGCAGGGCTCCCGTTCGTTAATGAATTATAACCACCACGATTTATTAACGTTCAAAAAATCATTCAGCTATGGAGCCGCATCTCGAACATTCATTCTACACCGGGCTGATCGTAATCGCCACCGTGTGTGTCGCAACTTTTATCGGCGCTCTCATTGACCGAATCCGCTTCATGCGCCTCCACCGCGCCCAGATCCGCGAGATGCGTCGCAACGCCTGTATGCGCGACAAATAAAATACCCTCTGTCCGGGAGGCTACAGCAGCTCCCGGAGCACCTCAAGGCTCTGCATCCGCGCCAGCCCCGGCGACAGGTGCAGTGAAAGATACCGGAGTATGAGATCGATCGAGCTGTTACGCTCCTGCCGGCTCATCCTCCATTTTTTCATGTTGGAGAATGTCATTCTCGACATCCGCGCGGCGAAAGCCGACTCACGTTCGTCGAGAACATTGGAATGAAGGGGCATCGTGGCTCGGAAAACTCCATCGGGCATATCGAGCATGCGGCCCGGGCGCCATGTCGACACGTCGGGCTCCACTCCGAGCACCCGTCCCAGCTGATAGAGGAAACAGATGTGGAAGTTGGCTATCGCCGCCGGGTCGGTCAAACCGTCGAGGGTTTCCAGAGCGCCGCGAATAAAATCGAACGCACCCTCGTCAGGCTGACTCTCGCGCATCACCGCTCCCATCACCTCGGCCAGAAACATAGCTATCATTCCTTTGACAGGATTTGTCCTGACCGATCCCAGCGGATGAAGCGGCCTGAACTGCGACGCCGGAAAAATGTCGCGGCCGGCACGCAGGTCGGCCACACACTCGAGCAGCCCGGGGGGCGCCGTGAGCGCACGCACCCTCGCGCCCGAGCGCCCCGCCGAGTCAGGCACCAGCAGCGAAACGCATCCGCGCTCACGGCTCCAGGCCGTCAGGATGGCATGACGGTCGGAATAGCGCACTCGCTTAAGCACCACAATGTTCAGCGGAATCTTGGGCATTCTGAGGCGAAATTACTAACTTTGCACAAAACAAACAAACTCTCTCACCTATCAACCCAACCTCAACACACTCCCCGACACAGATCATGAAAGAAGTTGTTCTCAGCGGAATCCGCGCCACAGGCAATCTACATCTCGGCAACTACTACGGCGCTCTGAGCAAGTTCGTCAGAATGCAGGACGATTTTGACAGCATGTTTTTTATCGCCGACCTCCATGCCCTCACCACTCATCCTGACCCCGCCACACTCCACGGCAATGTCAAGAACATCATAGCCGAATATCTTGCCGCAGGCCTCGACCCCGAAAAGTCGACCATCTTCGTCCAGAGCGATGTGCCCGAAGTGTCGGAGCTCTACCTGCTGCTGAACATGCACGTGGGCATCGGCGAGCTCATGCGCACAGCCTCGTTCAAGGACAAAGCCCGCAAGCAACTCGGAATCAAAACCGAGGCCACCGAAGGCGACATCGAGCGCGAGATCATCGGCACCAATTCCAACAAGCGCGTCAACGCCGGCCTGCTCACCTATCCCACCCTCATGGCTGTCGACATCCTTATCCAGAAAGCCAACAAAGTGCCCGTTGGCAAGGATCAGGAGCAGCATCTGGAACTCACACGCCGCTTTGCCCGCCGCTTCAACTCATTCTATGGCGTCGATCTTTTCCCCGAACCTGAGAACTTCAACTTCGGCGACCACGCCGTCAAAGTGCCCGGCCTCGACGGCAGCGGCAAGATGGGCAAGAGCGAAGGCAACTGCATCTATCTCATCGACGACGAAAAAACTCTGCGCAAAAAGGTGATGCGCGCCGTGACCGACGAAGGACCCAAGGAACCGAATTCGCCCGTGAGCCAGCCTGTAGAAAATCTGCTCACCCTCATGGAGCTGACCTCGACTCCCGAAATAGTGCAACACTACCGCGACGCCTATGCCGACTGCTCGATTCGCTACGGCGATATGAAAAAGCAGCTTGCCGAAGATATCCTCAAGGTAACCCTCCCCATCCGCGAGCGCATTCTCGACATTCAGAACAACGACGAATATATTGCCCGCGTTGTGCGTCAGGGTGCTGAAAAGGCACGTGAGCGCGCGTCGAAAACCCTCGCCGAGGCCCGCGAGATCATGGGGATCCGTAAATTCTATTGAAAATCAGATGGTGACACGCCGTGTGAGCTGGCCCACCTTCAGGATATAGATTCCGCGGGTGGTCAGCTTAAGGCGGTGTACACCCGCGGGGAGGGTCTCCTGACCCACAACCTGACCGAGGATTGTCAGCACTTTGACGTTGACCGGCCGTGTCAGGGTGAGATACACCATTCCATCGTGAACCGAGATTTCGGCGCCCGAATCGTCAATCCGCTCGATGTCACGCGGGGCAACCTGTCCGCAGGCCTCCCACACCGACCGGGCCGCTTCGGCCGGCAGAGCCGTCAGCAGCAGCGTTATCGCAACGATTATTCGCGCCAGAATCTTCATCAGCGGCAAATTTAGCACTTTTTCCCGCAATTCCGCAACATTCCCGCCATTTCGCCCTAACTTTCCGTCGACCCTGCGGGCTACTGACCGCAGCCGTTGAAGCTCCAAAGTGAACTTTTTTCTGACAGGAGAGTTGTTATAATCGGCAAAATTGACTAACTTTGTAGTCTTGATGACGTGTCACATCCACAGACCCGTCGGACAATAATTGCCAACAGAGATAAGTTCCAATAAGTAAAACCCTTCAACCAATTTAGCCGAGAGGCTCGAGATCAATCATCGTTTATCAAATTTATTGACAGGTTTAAGCTGCATTTTTTCGCGCAGCTATCCAATGTCAGCGACCTCACACCCACACTAAATTCATGGAAACAAACGACATCCAGAACAGCAACGACAAAAAGCCGAAGCGTCCGCGCATAGGCGCATCGCGTCCGGCCAACGCTCCCGAGGGAGGCGACAACGAGCGTCACTACACTCCGCGCCAGGATAATTCTGACTCACCGGCTTCCAGCTACGGCCAGGACCGCCCCTATCGTCAGAACAACTACATTCCACGCCGCGACTACGGTGACCGCCCCCAGCGCCCCTACGGCAACAACCACGCCAACGGGTATGACCGCCCCCAGCGCCCCTACAACAATAACCGGCCTTACAACAACCGCCCTTACAACAACAACGGCGGCGGTTACAACCGGCCCTACAACAACCGCCCTTACAATAACAACGGCGGAACATACAACCCCACATCCACCCTGCCCGAGCAGGGTACGGAAACCCCGGCTTCGGCAACCACTCCGCAGACAGCTCCCGAAGGCAACTACACTCCCCGTCAGGACAACTACGGAGAGCGCAAACCGCGCACCTACAACAACGGCGGCGGTTACAATAACCAGCGCCCTTACAATAACAACCGCCCTTATAACAACGGCGGCGGTTACAATAACCAGCGTCCCTACAATAACAACCGCCCCGCCGGAGGTCCCCGTCCCTACAACAACAATGGAGGCGGTTACAACAACCAGCGCCCCTACAATAACAACCGCCCCGCCGGAGGCCCACGCCCCTACAACAATAATGGAGGCGGCTACAACAACCAGCGTCCCAACGGAGGCTACAACCAGCGTCCGGCCGGAGGTCCCCGCCCGCCGCGTCAGAATCAGTATGGCATGCCCCGCGGCGGCAAGAGCTTCGTGCCCCGCCCCAAGCCCGTGGAGTATGAAATGCCCATACCCGATCCCGACGAACAGATCCGCCTGAATAAATTCATGGCAAACGCCGGAATCTGCTCGCGCCGCGAGGCCGACGATTTCATCCAGCAGGGCCTGGTGAAAGTGAACGGCGAGGTTGTGACCGAACTCGGCACCAAGATCAGCCACAACGACGTTGTGGAATACGACGATAAGGTTGTGACCCTCGAGCGCAAGTGCTACATCCTGCTCAACAAGCCCAAGGATTGTGTAACCACCAGCGACGACCCCAACGGACGCCTGACGGTGATGGACATTGTCAAAGGTGCCTGCAACGAGCGCATCTACCCCGTTGGGCGCCTCGACCGCAACACCACCGGTGTGCTCCTGCTCACCAACGACGGCGACCTGGCCTCGAAGCTCACACACCCGCAGTATGTCAAGAAAA
>CAZKXM010000084.1:0-8576 GCA_964556785.1 uncultured Bacteroides sp.
CGGGCGCGGGCAGTCCGTCCAGATCGCCAAGAAGCACCACCCTGATATCTTCGCTCATTGTGAGCAGAAGCTTGCGGAAGTTCTCGGCCTGAAGCGAGGCCTTGTCGCCGAAAATGCCGCCCGAGATTTTGGTCAGGCCCGCCACTAACTGCGCAATCTTCTTGCCGAAATGGCGCTCTATGTCCTCAACGGTGTAGTCGGTATCCTCAACCACATCGTGAAGCAGCGCCGCACAGATCGATGTCGACCCGAGCCCTATCTCCTGGCTGGCAATCTTGGCCACGGCGATCGGATGAAGGATGTAAGGCTCGCCCGAACGCCGCCTGATGCCCTTATGGGCCTCCTTGGCGAAGGCAAACGCACGCTCGACGATCTCCACCTTCTTGCGATGGTTGCTGGCAAGATAACCGTTGAGCACATCACGAAACTCAGCCTCGATCAGAGCATCCTCCTCGGGGGTGGTGAGCGATGGAGCGGTTGGCGCCTTTGCCAGCCCCTTGTCGGGAAACGTCAAACTGTTTTCTTTTTCCATAGACTTCGGCAATGAACCACAAATTTACTCATTTCCCGCAAAACGCACCACATTTCAGCGAAAATTAACTCGCCCCGTCGCTCCCTCACAGTCAAAATTTAGCTATCTTTGCCCCCACAGCATTTTTCAAAACTGCAAACTGCATGCTAAACCATCAATCGGAAAACGGGGCCGCTTCCGGCCGCTGCGCCAAACCGCGCCGCATTCTTTTCGTGTGTCTGGGCAACATCTGCCGCTCGCCGGCGGCTGAGGGTGTGATGCGGCAACTTGTCGATGAGGCGGGAATGGCAGAGTGCATAGCCCTCGACTCGGCCGGAACCGGCAACTATCACATCGGCGACCTGCCCGACCGCCGCATGCGCCTGGCTGCCCGCAAACGCGGCCTGGAGCTCGACCACCGGTGCCGTCAGGTCAACACCGACGATTTCAGCGATTTCGATCTTATCGTTGCCATGGACGAGAGTAACTACCGCAATCTCCGTGAGCTGTCGCCATCCGACGAGGGCGACCGTAAGATAGTGCGCATGGCCGACTATTTCGATCCCTCCACCCGCAGCCGCTACACCTATGTCCCCGATCCCTACTATGAAGGAGCCGAAGGCTTCGAGCTTGTGCTCGACCTTCTTCAGGAGGGATGCCGCAATCTGTTGACGTCAATAACCCAGCAATGAAACATCTCGATATCGTCTGCCCGGTCATTGAGGCAGATTTCTCCGAACTCTCCCCCGCTCAGCAGGAGCTGGTCACGGCAGCTCGCATCGCCGTCAAGGGCTCATACGCGCCTTACAGCAATTTCCACGTCGGCGCCGCCATCCGCATGGCCGACGGCGAGATCATCAAAGGAGCCAATCAGGAAAATGCCGCCACACCGTCGAGCATCTGCGCCGAACGGTCGGCCGCCTACTGGGCAGGAGCCAACCGCCCGGGCATGGCAATGAAAGCTATTGCCATCGCCGCGCGCGACGAGCGGGGCAACGAACCCGCCCAGCCCATTTCGCCTTGCGGAGCCTGCCGGCAGGCCCTGCTCGAGTATGAAAAGCTGTCAGGCGGCCCGATGGAAGTACTGCTCGTGGGCGCCGATAAAATCTATGTCATTCCATCGGTCAAGAAGCTCGTTCCGCTCGCCTTCACCGACTTCTGAATCCCCTGAACTGCATATATCAATCCCTCCGCTTCAAAATGTGAGCCGGAGGGATTTTTTCGTGCCTGCCGCCTGTTCAGTCGCGACAAAAAACAAAGATCGGTCAATGCAATTTATGTAATTTTGCAGTGCCACTGCAAAATTACATAAACTCTCCGATTCCCCAATTTCACAGCCGGCTATCGGCACGGTTTTAAGCTGTGCCTTAACCGATCAGTCAGGGGATGGGTTGGTGTCACCTGACAAGGACCTTGCTCGAGGTATCGCCCGTAACCTTGATGTAGACGCCGGCGGGAAGTGCGTCGGTTGTCTTACCTACCGGCACTCCACCCAAAGTATAGATCGCACTCTGATGTGGGACAACCGGTTTGGCAATCGTACTCTCGATTCCATCCTGTTGAACCAAGACGATGTTGGAGAACTTATTCCAGGGTGCGAGAGCAGCAAATTTTTCAGCTTTCCACGCCGGAATCAGAAGTTTGGTATTGAGATATGTGTCTTCCGAGAAAACATTTTCAGGACATGACACAGGATTGCTCCACTCAGAGCAGTCAATTTCATCCAGCTTACATAACCCGAAAGCAACATCCTCTATAGTTTTTAGCTCTGAACCTGCGAAGCTGACAGATGTTAGTTTCTCGTTCATGTAGAAGGAACAATAACCGATTGTCTGCACCGTAACCGGAATATCGAAACGGCCTGTCTTTCCGCCGGGACATACGATCAGAGTTGTCTTATCCTTATTGTACAGCACCCCGTTTTCTGAGGAAAAATTTTCGTTGGCGTTGTCAACCATAATTTTCTCAAGGTTTTCGCAACCCGAAAACGCGAGCCTGCCAATTTGCGATACATTTGCGGGGATATCAACGGTTTGCAAACTCTTACATCCTGCAAAGGCTGTCATGCCTACCGTTGTCACCGAACTTGGAATTACCACTGCGGAAAGTGATGCACAGTCATGAAATGCCGAACGGCCTATTGCCGTAATATTTTCTGAGATAACCACAGATGTCAGCTTGTCGGCCCCGACAAAAGCACTTTCAGCCATTCCCCGCACGGAGAACGGCATTACGAATTCACCTGCTTTACCGGCAGGAAACTGGTAGATAAAAGTCTTATCTTTATTGTAAAGCACCCCGTTTTCTGAGGAAAATAATGCGTTGTCAGCTGCCACTTTAATGTTTCCAAGCATCCCGCACGATCCAAATGCGGCTTCGCCGATTTCTGCAACAGAACCTGGGATAATAATTCCTGACGAAAGATTGCAATAGAAAAATGCATGCGATGCGATTTTAGTTAATGAGGAGGGCAAGTTGATCTCATCAAGGTTATCGCAATAAGCAAACGCCCAACCATCTATTTCTGTAACCGTAACGGGGAGAGAGACTGAAACCAGACCGTCACATCTTATGAACGATGATTCTCCAATTTTCGTCACTGTGTAATCAAACTGACCGTCACTGACCGTAGCTGGGATGACAATGCGTCCCGAAACATTATTACCCGCGTTCTGAGGATAATCGTTGCCGGCTTTGGTCATACATGTTCTGTCAGTTTCACTGATTACGGTATAAGTTAGGCTCACACCATCGTTTTCGTAGGTGAAATCGCGCGAGATGGCCGGAAGTGTCACAAGTACTGCTGACAATAAGGATAATAACTTTCTCATGGGTATGTGTGTTCGTTAAAATGCCTCCTGATTCCCTAATTCGGCGGTTCTGCATGGCTACAAGAAAAGAGGGGAATTCTCCGCTTCTCTATTATGATTGAATTTACAGGTTCGATTCAACAATATAGAATGCCTGACACTTTTCTTACTTGAAGGTGTTTCTTCTCCCTAAGAGGCTGCAAAGTTAATCAAATTTTTGAGATTGAGGTCCTTGCTGACAATTTATTCTATATAAACAGCTCGTGTGGGGAATTACTACGCACATCTTCAATTAGTTAATTTTCGTTAATGTAAGTATTTTGGGCTTTTTTTTTGCCTTTTGCAGAAATAAACGTATCTTGTGGAAAATTTCTAACTTTTTAACCATAATCCCCATGAAAAAATCATTTCTTATTTTGGGGCTTCTGCCTCTGATGGCCTCAGCTCAGAATTATTTCACGGAGGGCACAAAGTGGAATTATATATGGGAAGGGGGTAACATAATAATAACCAGCTGCACAAATGCAACATACTCTCTCGAGGGTCGCCATACCGTGGATGGCTATGAGTGTTCGAGTCTGTATCTGACTACAGACTACAATCCTGACACGCGAAAATTCATGGCACTGGTCCGTACTGAAGGCGACAAGGTGCTTTTTCTCCCAACGGAGGAATCGACGCAATGGTATACGCTTTACGACTTCTCACTCCAGCCGGGTGAGCGCTTTATGGCAACCAGCCTAACCAACGCTGCTAACGAACCGGAATCAGGTTATCTTGAATGCGTGGCAACCGGGGTTGCCGAACGCTATGGAGATTTCCCTTCAATGTACGTGTTGGGAGAGCGGGACCTCATCTATGTTTCGCCTGAGGAAGCTACTGAGTATTCCAACAATCTATGGCTTAAAGGAGTAGGGGGTGTGTGCGACTTCCAGGTTCTGACCAATTATTTCGGCTGGGCCGGACAGGGGGGAGATGTGCTGCTGAATGCGTCGAACGGCGCCAATCTGATTTGTCAGCTCGAAGGCCTTGAAAATGCCGGGGCCACCGGCTCAGTTTTCCAGAAGTACACAATCTGGATGTCGGAAATTTTCGGCGAGGATGGCAACCAACCCTTCAAGGAATGGCTATCGCTATCGCGCGCTTTCTATATGGACAACCAGCGGCACTACGAAATTGGTAACTCGATTGACCGCGGCGGGTATGCCGTGTCTATTGAGGACAACAAGATTTACCGCCTCAATATTGACAACTCAGGGGCAACGGAAAAAGAGCTTGCCTACGATTTCACCATGCAGCCGGGCGATGTGCGCCGCATTGCTCCGATCACCGGAAAAATAGAGGAATCAACATGGATGCGCTGCGAATCGCGCAAGCCGAGCGTTGACTTCCCCGGACGCGACGAAATCAAGCTCGCCGAGTTTGCCGACGAGGCCATGACGCAGTTCCTCGGCAGAGGATCGTGGATTGACGGCATCGGAACAATCCACGGCGTGAGCTGCAACAACCGGTTTGACCGCTCGATGGCTCAGCGGCAGATGTTCCGGATTATCGACAACGGCCATGTGGCATGGGA
Source organism: uncultured Bacteroides sp. (assembly GCA_964556785.1). Taxonomy (GTDB): domain Bacteria; phylum Bacteroidota; class Bacteroidia; order Bacteroidales; family Muribaculaceae; genus CAG-1031. The sequence goes on from CAZKXM010000084.1 coordinate 4,898, forward strand.
GCGCTCATTGGCTTCGATCGACAATGTCGACGCAGCGCCTACGCTCGATGCCAGAGTGATTGGCCGCACGGTTATTGCCAGCGAACCTTTCACGCTCTACAGCATTGATGGACGCCGGATTGCTTCAGGAGAAGGCAGCGTTGAGGTTGCGGCTCCGGGCATCTATATCGTGGCTACCCCCTCGGCATCGGCCAAGGTTGCGGTTTCGCTCTGATCTCCCCGCCTCTAAAAACTGACGCGAGGCCGTCTGCTCAGGAGCAGGCGGCCTCGTCGGTTTAGTGTCAAAGAGGGGGATGTATGGGGTCAGGATTTAACTGACCATTCAAAGCCGTTTTTGGTGTCCTTGACCTCGAAGCCAATAGCGGCTAGACGGTCACGGATAAGGTCGCTCGTGGTCCAGTCTTTGTCGGCCTTGGCTTTCGAGCGCAGCTCCAGGAGCAGGTTGACTGCATCTTCAAACGGCTTCATCGATGCTGCAGCGTCGCCGCCGGCAGCGGCAAAGTCGGCCCGCATACCCAGCACATCGACAAACCATTTATCGAAAAGCATGCGCAGTCCCTCAAGATCGGTGGCCGATGCGGGCTGGGCGCCGTCGGCAATACGGTTGACCGTGCGCAGGGCATCGAAGAGGGTGGCGATAACCACCGGGGTGTTCAGGTCATCGTCCATCGCCTCGGCACACCGGCGTTCGAGCGCGGCAATCTCCTCGCCGAGCTGCGGCTCATCGGCATTCGGCTTCAGGTCGAGCAGACGGCGGTAGCCCTCCATCATTCTGTTGAGAGCCTTCTCACTGGCCTTCAGGGCGGCATCGCTGAAATCGAGAGTGCCGCGATAGTGGGCCTGCAGGATGAAGAAGCGGATGGTCATGGGCGAGAAGGGCTGCGAGAGCAGCTTATGGTCGCCGGTGAAGAACTGCTCGAGGGTGATGAAGTTGCCGAGCGACTTGCCCATCTTTCGGCCGTCGATGGTGATCATGTTGTTGTGCATCCAGTAGCGCACGGCTTCATGGCCGCTGTGGGCCACGCTCTGCGCAATCTCACACTCATGGTGGGGGAACATCAGGTCCATGCCGCCACCGTGAATGTCGAACGTTTCGCCCAGATACTTGCTGCTCATGGTTGAGCACTCGAGGTGCCAGCCGGGAAACCCTTCGCTCCACGGCGAAGGCCAGTGCATGATGTGTTCGGGAGCCGCTTTTTTCCACAGGGCGAAGTCGGCGGGATTGCGCTTCTCGCTCTGGCCGTCGAGCGCGCGGGTGGTTGCCAGGAGCTCGTCGATATTTCGGCCCGATAGCTTGCCGTAAGGATTATCGCGGTTATATTTCGGAACGTCGAAATAAACCGATCCCTCGCTCTCATAGGCATAGCCGCTCTCAAGAATCTTCTTGATAAACTCGATCTGCTCGATAATGTGGCCCGACGCGTGGGGCTCGATCGACGGGGGAAGCACGTTGAGAGCCTCCATGTCATGATGGTAGCGGTTGAGATAGAACTGCACCACCTCCATCGGCTCAAGCTGCTCGAGGCGCGCTTTCTTGGCGATTTTGTCCTCGCCTTCGTCGGCATCGTGCTCCAGATGGCCCACATCGGTGATGTTGCGCACATAGCGCACCTTGTTGCCGAGCTTGGTCAGATAGCGGTAAAGAACGTCGAAGGTGATGGCCGGACGCGCGTGGCCCAGATGGGGATCACCGTAAACCGTCGGCCCGCACACATAAAGGCCCACCATCCCCTCATGGAGGGGACGGAAGGTTTCCTTCATCCGGCTGAGGGTGTTGTAGATCTGCATCGCCGGTTACGCTTTGCCGCCGGTGAGGAACGGGTTGGGGATTTCACCCTTGGCGCCACCCTTGGGAAGCTTGCGCTCGATCTCACCGAAAGTGGCCTCATATTTCTTGAGATTGTCGGTCAGGGCAAACAGAAGGTTTTTGGCGTTCTCGGGTGTCATGATGATGCGGCTCTGCACCTTTGCCTGGGGCATGTTGGGGGCCACGGTGATGAAGTCAACGAAAAACTCGTTGGGCGAGTGGCTGATAACGGCAAGGTTGCTGTAGTGTCCGTTGGCCACCTCGGGTGTGAGCTCGATCTTTATCTCGTTCTTTTTCTGATTGTTTTCCATAATGGGGTTGGTTTAATATGTTAATACTTATCTGTTGGTTTTCTTAAAGATGAAAGTTCGCCTTGAAGGCAGATTGGTGTTGGCCACGTTGACCTCGATGGCTTCCACCTCCGGGCGGTTCCACACCGACCCGACGGCAACCGACACATAGTAGGTGCGCTCGAAGGTTGAATCGGCCGAAACTCCCTCGGGCAGCCGGTGATAGAGATACAGCCGTGGCTGGGGGGTGTTGAGTGTTGTGGAGTCGACCATCAGGGCAAACCGGCGCGGCTCGGTGCTGTAGGGTAAACGCACCCGCATGTCGACATATTGCCCGGCGCGCCACACCGACGTGAGCCACACCGGATCGTCGTCCCATCCCTGCGGCACACCGCGGCAGCCCTGAAGCTGGGGCGAGGTCACTGCTCCCAGGCCCGACATGCTGATGGGCTGCCCCGAAGCATCAGGCTCACCGGTTGCGGTGTAGGCCAGGAGCACGCGGGAGCCCGGAGTGGCTGCGTCCTCATCGAGAGCTGCGTCGGCGCGCAGAATCAGCGGGGTGTCGACGCCCGGGGCATAGTAGCTGAAGGTTGCGCCGGGGGTGTTGCCGTCGAACGTAACGATGTCGTAGGCCGTCATGGCCACAGGTCCGTCGACGGTATCGGCATTGATGCAGCTCACTGCGATCAGCGCCGCAGCTCCGGCAGCCGCTATGTTGAGGATTGAGCGCAGCATCGGTCAGTCAATTTTTTCAATGCGCCCGTCGCGCAGGTGAATCACTCTGTGAGCCCCGGCGGCAAGGCTTTCGTCGTGGGTAACGATCACGAATGTGTGACCCCGCTCACGGTTCAGGTCGAGAAACAGCCGGTGCATCTCCTGACGGTTATGGCTGTCGAGGCTGCCTGTGGGTTCGTCGGCGAGCACCACCGCCGGATTGTTGACCAGCGCACGCGCAACGGCTGCCCGCTGACGCTCACCGCCCGAAAGCTCGGCGGGTCGATGGGCAATCCTGTCGGCAAGCCCGAGGTAGTCAATGAGCTCCATCGCCGCCTTTTCGGCATTGCCGCGCGAGCTGCCCCCTATAAGAGCCGGCATCATCACATTTTCAAGCAGCGTGAACTCGGGCAGCAGCTGATGGAACTGAAATATAAACCCTATCCTGGAGTTGCGGAACGCCGCAAGCCGGCGCTCGTTCATCCGGGTGATGTCGTGACCGTCGATCTCCACGCGTCCTGAATCGGCCCGTTCGAGGGTGCCGAGAATCTGGAGCAGGGTTGTTTTTCCAGCCCCGCTCGGCCCCACCACAGCCGTGATCTCACCCCGCGGGAGCGTCAGGCTCACGTGGTCGAGAACCGTCAGGCGGTCATAGCTCTTGGTGATGTCGGTTGCACGGATCATGGCAGAAGCGGGTGATATTCGGGACTCGATCAGATCGACAGGCGGCGCAGTGTGTCGAGAAGCTCGCGGTTGATCGGCTTATCGTTTTTGATCGCCTTCGAGAAAGGCACGTAAACAATCTCGTCGTTGCGGATACCGATCATCACGTTGCGCTGGTCTTCGAGCAGCGCATCGATCGCGGCGG
>CAZKXM010000085.1:0-8486 GCA_964556785.1 uncultured Bacteroides sp.
AGCGCTTCCAGTTCTCCAAGCGTTAATGTCGGCTGCCTAAGGCGCGAGGTCCTGACACTTCAGGCCGCATGAGCACCACAGCATCCACAGGGAGAACACCTCACTCAGTGTTTAGTATCTAAACCCCCGCGATGGACACGTTCCCTACCCGAGGGTTAAAAAATTCAGAACGTAAACAACCCCTTACCATCAAAAATGGCAACACCCACATTTGATCAACTCCTCGAGGCCGGCTGCCACTTCGGCCACCTCAAACGCAAATGGAACCCCGCTATGGCTCCTTACATCTTCATGGAGCGTAACGGCATCCACATTATCGACCTCTACAAGACAGCCGCAAAGGTTGAAGAGGCCGCAAATGCCCTCAAGAATATTGCCAAATCGGGCAAGAAGGTGCTCTTTGTAGCTACCAAAAAACAGGCCAAACAGGTGGTGGCCGACAAGGCTGCCTCGATCAACATGCCCTACGTCATCGAACGCTGGCCCGGCGGCATGCTGACCAACTTCCCCACAATCCGCAAGGCTGTGAAGAAAATGTCGGCTATCGACAAGATGTCGAAGGACGGTACTTTCGACAATCTCTCGAAGCGTGAAAAACTTCAGATCAGCCGTCAGCGCGCAAAGCTCGAAAAGAACCTCGGTTCTATCGCCGACCTCAACCGCCTTCCCTCGGCGCTGTTTGTTGTCGACGTGATGAAAGAGCACATCGCTGTTGCTGAAGCAAACCGTCTGGGTATTCCCGTGTTCGCTATGGTCGACACCAACTCTAACCCCGACCTTGTTGACTTCGTGATCCCCTGCAACGACGATGCCTCAAAGTCAATCGAGCTCATTCTCGACACCGTTTGCTCAGCTATGGCCGAAGGCCTCGAAGAGCGCAAGGTTGAAAAGGCCGACGCTCCCGCCGAAGGCGAGGCTGTTGAGGCTGCTCCCCGCCGCGAGCGCCGTCGCGTGAACCGCAACGCCGCCAAGGAGGCTGAGGCTCCCGCAGCTGAAGAAGCTCCCGCAGCCGAGGAGGCACCCGCCGCTGAATAATCCGCAATCTTTTCGGGTCAGAGCCTCGCTGCCGACAGCATTGAGGCTCTGACACCCGTTTTTATCCCAACAAAATCACTAACCGCTAAATATTTTCCCGAATATGGCAGTAACAATGGCAGAAATCACCAAGCTGCGCCACCTCACCAGCGCCGGCCTGATGGACTGCAAGAAAGCTCTCGCCGAGACCAACGGCGATATCGAGGCTGCTGTTGAGATCCTCCGCAAGAAAGGTCAGGCTGTAGCCGCCAAGCGCGAAGACCGTCAGGCATCTGAAGGCTGTGTGCTCGCTACCACTAACGGTAACTATGCATGCATCGTGGCCCTCAACTGCGAAACCGACTTCGTTGCTAAGAACCAGGGTTTCGTTGACCTCACGAAGAAAATTCTCGAAGTTGCAGCAAGCAACTGCGTAAAGAGCCTCGACGACCTCAAGGCTCTCCCCCTCGAAGGCCTCACCGTTGCCGACAAGATTGTTGAAGAAGTTGGCAAGACCGGCGAAAAGATGGAGATCGGCTCGTTTGAATGGCTCGAAGCACCCTCGGTTGCTTCTTACGTTCACTTCGGCAATAAACTTGCCACGATCGTAGGCTTCAACGAGGCTGATGTTGACGCTCAGGTTGGTCGCGACGTGGCCATGCAGGTCGCTTCGATGAACCCTGTGGCTGTCGACCGCAACGCCGTGCCCCAGAGCGTGATCGACGGTGAAATCGCCGTGGCTGTTGAAAAGACAAAGGCCGAGCAGGTGCAGAAGGCTATCGACGCCGCTCTCCGCAAGGCCGGCATCAACCCCGCTCACGTTGACAGCGAGGATCATATCGAGTCAAACGTGACCAAGGGCTGGATCACCGCTGAAGATGCTGACCGCGCCCGCGCCATCATCAAGGAGACAGGCGAGGCTAAAGCCGCCAACCTCCCCGAGGCAATGATTCAGAACATCGCTAACGGACGTCTGAACAAGTTCTTCAAGGAATCAACCCTGATGGAACAGGAATTCGTGAAGGATTCGAAGATGACGATCGCACAGTATCTCGACAGCGTGAAGAAGGGCCTCGTTGCCATCAACTTCAAGCGCGTGAACCTCAACGAGGACTGATCCCCGTTACCCCTAATTCAGGTCATAACTTTCAAAAGCGAGGCTGCCTCAGCACATCATTGGTTGACGGCAGCCTTCTTTGTGTCCGGATGCGGGGCTCAGGATATGCGGCTCCAGTCAACTGTTTTGTCGGCGAGCTTGCTGAGCTGGGTGAGAAGCAGACGCCCCGAAGGAGAGGAGAGCGACGGATCCGCGTCGAGAACCTCGATCGCAGCTTTGCGCGCCAACTGAACAATCTGGCCGTCAGAGGCAAGGTTGGCGATCTTCAGGTCGAAAGGCATGCCGCTCTGCATCGTTCCCTCGAGGTCGCCGGGGCCGCGCATCTTCAGGTCGGCCTCGGCAATGCGGAATCCGTCGGAGGTTTCGGTCATCAGCTGAAGCCGCTTGCGGGTGTCGGAGGCAATGTTGCGCTTGGTCATGAGGATACAGAAGCTCTGGTCGGCACCGCGCCCCACACGCCCGCGCAGCTGATGGAGCTGCGACAGGCCGAAGCGCTCGGCGTTTTCGATCACCATGGTGGTGGCGTTGGGAACGTTGACGCCCACCTCGATCACTGTGGTGGCCACGAGAATGCGGGCTTCGCCAGAGGCAAACAGCTGCATCTGATGATCTTTTTCGGCCGGCTTTAGACGCCCGTGGACAAAGGCCACCTTGTAGTCGCGGAATGTGTCGCGGATCTGTTCATAGCCCTCCTCGAGGCTCTTGAGATCGAGCTTTTCATTTTCGGTGATGAGGGGATAGACAATATACACCTGACGGCCGGCGCGCAACTGCCGCCCGATTCCCTGATAGACACGGAAACGGTTTTCGTCGTAGTGGAGGCTGGTGGCGATCGGTTTGCGCCCCGGTGGAAGCTCGTCGATAACCGACACGTCGAGGTCGCCGTAAACAGTCATCGCCAATGTGCGCGGAATCGGTGTGGCGGTCATCACCAGCACATGGGGCAACACATTGTTCTTTCGCCATATGCGGGCGCGCTGTGCCACTCCGAAGCGATGCTGCTCGTCGATCACAGCCAGTCCGAGATTATTGAAGCGAACAGGATCTTCCAGAAGCGCGTGGGTGCCGACGAGGATATGCAGGCTCCCGTCGGCGAGCTGGCTGTGGATTATGTCGCGCTGCGCTTTCGGAGTGGAGCCCGTCAGCAGTTTCACGTTGAGGCCCAGCTTGCTGACCATTCCCGAGATTGTTTCGAAATGCTGAGTGGCAAGGATCTCGGTCGGAGCCATCAGGGCTGCCTGGTATCCGTTGTCGACCGCAATCAACATGCTCAGGAGTGCCACAAGGGTCTTTCCGCTCCCGACATCGCCCTGCACAAGCCTGTTCATCTGTCGTCCCGACTGCATGTCGGCATGAATTTCGCGCACCACCCGCTTCTGGGCGCCTGTAAGCTCAAAGGGGAGGCACTGAAAATAAAACGAGTTGAAATAGTGGCCAACGCGCGGCATCATTATCCCCGCCAGCGCGTTCTTACGGGCCCGCGCATAGCGGTTGATGTTGAGCTGGAGGTAGAAAAGCTCCTCGAATTTGAGCCGCAGCCGCGCTTTGTCGAGCAGCTCGGCCGACTTGGGGAAATGGATCGTTGTGAGCGCCTCGCAGAGCGGCATCAGGCGATAGCGACTGATAAGTTCAGCCGGCAGAGTCTCTTCGATGTGCTCGAAGGAGGTTGCCGACACAACTTCGGCGATCTTGCCGCTGAGAGTGCGCGACGAAATGTTTTTCTGCCGCAGCTTCATCGTCAGCGGATAAACCCCGACAATGCCGGGGGTGCGCATGGCGCTCTCCTCGGTGTCGATCTCGGGATGGCTCATCGACCAGGAGCCGTTGAACACCGTCGGTTTGCCGAACACGATATACGGGGTGCCTACGTGGTAGATCTCGCGGAGGCGCGAAATCTTCTTAAACCACACTATCTCCATTAGCCCTGTCCCGTCGCTGAAAAGGCCCACGAGTCTCTGGCGAGCTCCTTCGCCCAGCACATTGAAACTCACAAAGCGTCCTCTGATCTGGAGCATCGGCATTTCCGAGCCGCGGAAATCGCGGATGTGATATGTGCGCGAGCGGTCGATATAGTGGGTGGGAAAGTGATAAACCAGATCCCTCACTGTCTTGAGGCCGAGCTCTTTCTCGAGAAGCAAAGCGCGTTGAGGCCCAATTCCCTTGAGATATTTGAGCGCCCGGTTCATTCGGCAGAGTTGAGATAGATCAGGGCGATATCGATGTCGCCCGGGCGCGTGATCTTGATGTTGCGGGGGTTGCCTTCCACCATCTGCAGCCGTGTGAATCCGGCTGCTTCCATCACCGAGGCATCGTCGGTGAATTTAGGCGAGTAGGGGAGAGAGTAGGCCTTTCTGAGGCTATCTCCGCGAAACGCCTGGGGCGTCTGTACGGCACGGTATAAAGAACGGTCAACCGCCTCCGAGGAGCCGTCGGCACGGCAGCGGCGCAGTGAGTCAGTTACGGCGATCACGGGTATATTGCCGTCAACTCCGTCGGGGATCGATGTGACGCGATCAATCAGATCAGTGTCGGGGAGCGGACGGGCACCGTCGTGAACGGTGATAACCGAGGCATTGAGTGCCAGCGGGTGGGCAAGGGCGTTTCTGACGCTTTCCCACCGTGTGGAGCCGCCGGCCACCGTGACAGGGCTCTCAAACGAATGACGCAGGCACATGTCGCGCCACATATCTTCCATATCGCTGCTGATAACGAGCAGCAAATCGCCACCGGCGCGGCGCATGCGCCCGATTGTCTCCATCAGCACCGGGCGTGAGCCTAGCATGCAGAACTGTTTCGGGAGCGAACCGCCGAAGCGGCTTCCGCTGCCTGCAGCCACTATGACATGACAGATGCCTGAGTTCATCGTATGCCGATCAGTTTATGGGTCTGAAGACTAAGGCGCCACCGGGGGTGAGCCATGATGTAGGCCACGGCTTCGGCGGTTAGCCTGGCGTTGAGCGCCGGGTCAGATGTGTCACACGGCTGAAGCGACCGGCATTGTGCGTCGATCATGTCGAAGCGCTCGGGGCGCGTGTCAGGGCCGGTCCACAGGAGTTTCAGCTCATCCACCTTGTCGAGCACCGGCGCTCCTCCCTCTTTGGGCGAGCATGTGATCCAGTCTATTCCGTCGGGCAACGGCATGGTGCCGTTGGTTTCGATCTGTATGAACCATCCCGCGAAAGCTTCGATCAGCTCAGAGTCGACCTGCAGGCCCGGCTCGCCCCCTGTCAGAACAACGTGGCGAACCTGCGGGGCCAGCCTTGTGGCTTCGGCAAGAATCTCGGTGGCAGTCATGGGGCGCCACTCTGAATGATCGGTGTCGCAGAAAGGGCAGCTGAGGTTGCACCCGGCGAACCTCACAAACAGGGCGGCACGACCGGTGTGGGCTCCTTCGCCCTGAAGCGACACGAAGATTTCATTGACGCGGTAGGTTCGGCTCATCGCTGCGGGTCAAATGGATCGGTCATGGCTTCGTCGACATAGCTTGCCGTGTTGCCGTCGCTTTCGCGCACATCGGCGCGATAGCATGAATCAATGCGGTCAACAATCCATCGTGCGATGTTTTCGGCCGTCGGGTTAAACGGCAGCAGCTCATTGAAATCGCCATGGTCAAGATAGTCGTGGATAGCCTCCTTGATTTTCGAGAAGTCGGCCACCATGCCATCGGCGTTGAGGGCAGCGGCCTTGCAGTGCACCGTCACAACCCAATTGTGGCCGTGACGCCGCGAGCATTTCGACGGATAGGAGAGTGCGAGCGAGTGACACCCGGCGATCTCCATTGTTTTGCTGACATAGTACATAAGGCTCAGTTCAGATTTGACGGCCGATGAGAGTGGCCTGGGTGGCATCGAGAATTTCAACGTTGACAAGGCTGCCCACGCGCGCGTCACCGCGGTCAAACACCACAGTTTTGTTTTGCCCGGTGCGTCCCACCATCTGCTCTTTCGATCGCTTTGACACACCCTCAACCAGCACCTCCACCCGGCTGCCGATGTCGCGTCGGTTTGATGCCAGCGAGAGTTCCCCCTGAAGGGCTATCATGCGGTTGAGACGTTCGATCTTCACTTCTTCGGGAACATTGTCGGGCATGGTGCGCGATGCCAGAGTGCCGGGACGCTCGCTATACTTGAACATGAATGCAGAGTCGAACCCAACACGGCGCATCAGATCGAGCGTGAGTTCGAAATCATCTTCAGTCTCACCGTGAAACCCGGTGAAAAGGTCGGTTGTGATGGCGCAGTCCGGAATCCGGCTACGGATGGCTTCGACGCGTTCAAGATACCATTCACGGGTGTATTTGCGGTTCATGGCCTTGAGCACATCGTTGCTTCCCGACTGCACCGGCAGGTGGATGTGGCGGCAGATGTTGGGATAGCGGGCGATGGTGTCGATCGTGGCATCGCTCATATCCTTTGGATGCGAGGTGGTGAAACGAATGCGCATGTCGGAAGCCGCTTCGGCAACCATGGCCAGCAGCCGGTCAAACGTGACATCGTCAGATCTATAGCTGTTGACGTTCTGCCCCAGGAGCGTCACTTCACGGTAGCCCCGGGCACGCAGGTCGGCGATTTCGGCCAGAATGCTGCGGGGTTCGCGCGAGCGTTCGCGGCCGCGGGTGTAGGGCACGATGCAATAGCTGCAGAAATTGTTGCAACCGCGCATGATGCTGACAAATCCGCTGACAGGGTTGCCGGCGATGCGCTTGGGAATGATGTCGCGATAGGTTTCCGTTGTGCTGAGCTCGACGTTGATCGCCTTGCGGCCCTGTTCGGCCGCGGCAAAAAGCGCCGGCAGGTCGAGATAGGAGTCGGGCCCGGCCACAAGGTCAACCCCGTGGTTGTTGATAAGATCATCCTTTACACGCTCGGCCATGCAGCCGATCACCCCAATGATCAGCGCGCCGCCTCGTTTGCGTCGCAGCGCGTTGAGAGCCTGGAGGCGCCCCACGATTTTCTGTTCGGCGTTATCGCGGATTGAGCAAGTGTTGAGCAGCACGGCATCGGCTTCATCGACCGAACGGGCTGCAGTGTAGCCTGCGGTTTCCATCACGGCGGCCACAACCTCGCTGTCGGCCACATTCATCTGGCAGCCGTAGGTTTCGATAAACAGACGCCGGTCATCAGCTTCCGGAGAGTGAGTTTCGGCTCGTTTTTCTTTTGTCATTAACAACGGATGTATTATATTTGCCGCAAATTTACAAAAAACCAACGACACGGCGGCCCTCGCCTTTCGCTTTTAATCAGCGGCGTCGGTCCACCCTGCCATGAAAACCAATACATCACATTGATAAACTTACAGAAATGAAGTTTCCCACTCTGACTCCGCGCGAAGCCGCTAACTTTATCAACCACAACGACAATGTGGGCTTCTCGGGCTTTACCGCATCAGGTTCGCCCAAGGCAGTGACCGAGGCTCTCGCCGAACGTGCCGAAGAAGAGCACGCTGCCGGCCGTCCTTTCAAGGTTAACCTGTTTACAGGTGCATCGACCAGCGACCGCGCCGACGGTGTTCTGGCCCGTGCCAATGCAATCAATATCCGCACCCCCTATCAGAGTACCCCCGACCTGCGCAAGCGTCTGAACGATCACGACGCCCATTACTTCGACGTCCATTTGTCGGATCTGGCGCAGTCAATCCGTTACGGCCACTACGGCAAGATCGATGTGGCCATCGTTGAAGTGGCCGATATCGACGACGAGGGCAATGCTGTGCTCGGCACCGGTGTGGGTAACATCAACACCTATGTCGATCAGGCCGACAAGGTGATCATCGAGCTCAACGAGAAACTTCCCGCAAGCCTCAAGGGCCTGCATGACATCTACATGCCTCTGGATCCTCCCGCACGTCGCGAAATTCCGATCTACAAGTCGTCAGACCGCATCGGTTCGCCCGTCATGAAGATCGACCCCCGCAAGATTGTCGGCGTTGTCCACACTTCGGCCCACAACGGCGTGAAGCCTTTCTCGGCCCTCGACGAAACAACCCTGCGCATCGGCCATAACGTGTGCCGCTTCCTTGAAAGCGAAATCCACGCCGGCCACATCCCGGCATCGTTCCTCCCCATTCAGAGCGGTGTGGGCAATGTTGCAAACGCAGTTCTCTACGGTCTGGGCGAATCGACAGTCATCCCCTCGTTCGAGATGTATACCGAGGTGATCCAGGATGCCGTGCTCGACCTCATGAAGCAGGGCAAGTGCCGCTTCGGATCGACCTGCGCACTCACCGTGAGCGACGAAGCTGAGGAGGAACTCTTCAACAACCTCGACTTCTATCGCGACAAGGTGGCTCTGCGTCCTGTGGGCCCTCGAAATCGGCGCGTTGGTTCTTGAAAAGATCCAGCAGGCTGTCGGCCACC
>CAZKXM010000086.1:0-8181 GCA_964556785.1 uncultured Bacteroides sp.
TGTGGATGGGCTGGAACGAGTCCTTGCCATACTTGGCATAGTGGCCCGAGGTGACGTAGAGCATCTTGTTGCCGATGTGGGGGGTGATCACCTGCTGGTAGCCATACTGCTTCTGAATCTTGCGGAGGAACTGCTCCAGGCGGTCGCGCAGTGCGGCGCCTTTGGGGAGCCACAGGGGCAGACCGGCGCCCACTTTCGATGAGAAGGCAAAGAGCTCCATCTCCTTGCCGAGCTTGCGGTGGTCGCGCTTCTTGGCTTCCTCAAGCATTGCCAGATACTCGTCGAGCATCTTCTGCTTGGGGAAGGTGATGCCGTAGACGCGCACCAGCTGATTGCGCTTTTCATCGCCGCGCCAGTAAGCGCCGGCGAGCGACATCACCTTGACCGCCTTGATCGGTGCCGTGGTGTCGATGTGCGGACCGCGGCAAAGGTCGGTGAAGTTACCCTGAGTGTAGGTTGAGATCGTGCCGTCCTCAAGCTCAGAGATGAGCTCACACTTGTAGGTCTCGCCACGGTCGCCGAACAGCTTCAGGGCATCGGCCTTCGAGATATCGGCGCGCACAATGGGCTGCTTGGCGCGTGCCAGTTCAAGCATCTTCTTTTCGATGCGGGGAAAATCGGCGGCGGTGATGGTGTGTTCACCGGGGTCGATGTCGTAATAGAAGCCGTTCTCGATGGCGGGACCGATGCCGAATTTCACACCGGGATATAGTTCCTGAAGAGCCTCGGCAAGAAGGTGGGCCGACGAGTGCCAGAAAGCGTGCTTGCCTTCGGCGTCCTCCCACTTGAAGAGCTTGATCGATGCGTCTTCATTGATGGGGCGCGATATGTCCCAGTCGTTGCCGTTTACGGTTGCAGCAAGAATCTCCTTGGCAAGCTGGGGGCTCAGGCTGCGGGCAATGTCGAGCGGAGTTACTCCGCTCTCAAATTCCTTGACTGATGAGTCGGGAAAAGTGATTTTAATGCTCATTTTTGAATAAAGAGTGATTAAGTCCGCGACCCATACGGACGGGCCGGGCGCAATTTGATTGCAAAGTTACGAAAAATCAGTGAGAAAACCGAGTTTAAGCCCCGAAGCGGCAAATTTTTTAACATTTTTCTGAATCTTCACGTCACCGAAACCGAAAATAACCCCTTGGCCGGCTCGCGGTCAAGGGGTTATCTCACGTTTCAACTATTTATTTATGAGAGCCTCAATATCTGGTATCACTACCCAATAAAAAGGACGAGGGATGTAACTGAAAATGCTTAATATCTTTCTCTCGATAAACAGATGGTTGAGATGTTTTGTTTGATAAATTCAATGTTATAACAAACGGGAATGAAAGTTTCATTCCCGCCGATAGCTAAAAGAGATTAAAAAGTGTTACAGCCGAGGCTTCCGTTTCGGTGCTCAGGCCATCGGAAAGGCCTTGCAGGCGGCATTGAGGATGGAGTTGCGGAAATTGAGCCGGCTCCATGCTTTGTTGTCGCGCGACGGGTTGACCCGGTTGGTGAGGACAACCACGGTAAGGTCGGCGGCCTTGTCAAACCAGAAGCAGGTGCCGGTGAAGCCTGTGTGGCCAAGAAATCTGCCGTCGCCCGCGGTGTCGAAGCCGAGCCCTCTGCGTCCGCCGGCGGCACGCTCGGTGAGAAACATCCTGACCGTTTTTTCCGACAATATCTGCCGGCCGTCGTACCGGCCGCCGTTAATAAGCATCTGACACAACACAGCGATCGCATCGCTGTTTCCGAAAAGCCCTGCATTGCCGGCCACACCACCCATGAATGCCGCCGTTTCATCGTGAACATACCCGTGAACCTTCTGATGGCGCAGTGTGGCGTCGTGTTCGGTTGCGGCGATCTCTTCTTTGTCAAAAAGGTCGAGAGGCCGGTAGGCAAGTCGCTTTATGCCGAGAGGGGCGTAGACAGTCTCGTCGGTCCACTCGTCGGCACCCCGTCCGGTGATGCGCTGCAACGCCTCCATCAGAAGAACGAAGTTGAGGTCGGAATAGCAGTAGGATTTAGCGGGTTTCGGAGTGATCGAGGTGATGGCAGCCATGATGGTGTCAACAGCAGCCTCCGAAGCAAAGATACCGCCGGCCACAGGCAGGTCGAATTCATCGCTTTCAAAGGAACTGTAAATGTCGCGGCGAATCTCTCCGTCGGGCGCGGTCACGATCTTCTTGACGGGGATTGCAGCTGGCAGTCCTGATTGATGAAACATCAGGCTGCGCATGCTCACACGGCCGAGATCGGTTTCCACGAGTTCGGGGAAAAACCTGTCAAGAGTATCGTTGAGCTTGAACATACCCCGGTCGTAAGCCGCCATCAGACCAATAAGCGTACCGGCCACTTTACTCACCGAGGCGAGGTCGAACAGTGTTTCAGATGTGACCGGGGCCGACCCGCGGCCATCGACCGTGCCCTCGCTGCGGTCAACAATCACCTCACCGTCCTTCACAATCATAACCTGACATCCGGTGAATGCCCGTTCGTCGAGCCCTTTTGCTATCAGAGCGTCGACAGTGCTCCTCAGTTCGGCGACCGCCGGCGTTGTTTCAACCACGCCGGTTCTTCCCAGACGCTGAGCCTCGATGTCAATACCTTCGCCCGCTTTAGCGATCCCCTTGACACTCACTACCATGCGTCCGTTCGCGTCGGCAGTTCCGAAGATGGCGTTAGCCGCGGCCTCACGCAGGTGAGGAGTGTTGTCGCCCGCAGCAACTATTGCACCGCAATTCCTCAGGGCCGGAGCAAAGGCCTCCATCTTGTAAGGATTCATCAGCATGACGGCCACAAGCTTGCTTCCTGCAATCTCTGCCGCCGCAGCAACCTGTGTCACCGCCGTGGTGCCTGTGGAGGTGACAGGCAAAATCACGGCATCGGCCTCATTGACTGACTGGCGATTAAGCGTGGCCATAAATTCAACATCATCGCAGCACTTTTTTGCAATGTCGCGGAATTCAGTGGCTTTGCCGTCGGGGGAGCAGACGATCACTTTCGAGCTTCGGTTGAGCGGCAATAGGTTGCCGTGGTTGCGCACTATTATGATGGCCGCTTTTGCGAGCATTGAGTTGACATTTTCGGCCTCAGGTGAGTTGATCGTGGCTGAGGCTGTCTTCTGGTTGATGACAGGGCGCTTCGTTAGGCCGAGCCGATACTTGTAAGCGAGAGCTTTCTTCACCGATTGCTCGACGCGCTCCGCCGGGAGACGCCCCGATTCAACAGCCCGGAGCACTGCATCGATATCGGTCGACGGTTTTGTCGATCCGAGCAACACATCGGCTCCCGCTTCGAGGGCCAGCACGCAGTTGTTGGATCCTTTCACCTGCGCGCCCTGCATTTCGAGTGCGTCGGTGAAAATCAGGCCGTCAAATCCCATTTTCTCCTTCAGAAGCTTTGTGACGATAGGTTGAGAGAGCGAGGCTGGAACACCCGTAGCATCGAGCGAGGGCATCTTGATATGCCCCACCATGATGCCGTCAATGCCGTTGTCGATCAGTGCTCTGAAAGGCACAAGCTCCACCCGGTTGAGCTCAGCAAGAGTGCGGTTAACAACGGGGAGGGTCTTGTGGGAGTCGGTTGAGGTATCGCCGTGACCGGGAAAATGTTTCCCGACAGCGATCACACCTCCCTCCTGCAGTCCGCGGGAATAGGCGCCCGAAAGAACGGCAACCCGCTCCGGGTCTTCACCAAACGATCGGAAACCTATGATAGGGTTTTGTGCGTTGGAGTTTACGTCGGCTACCGGGGCGAAACTCACGGTGATGCCCAGCTCGCGGCACTCTCGCGCCATTTCACGCCCGTAGGCTGCCAGCGCGGCCGTGTCAGAGGTAGCACCAATGGCAATGTTGTGAGGAAACCGCGGGGCATCGCTGAGTCGCATCGACAGTCCCCATTCGGCATCGGCAGTAATCATCAGCGGCACCTGTGCCAGCGAAAAGGCGTAGTTGTTGAGTGCGGCATACTGCGCGATGTCGCTCTTTCCGAGGAGCAACCCGCCAACACCGTCCTGTGCAACCAGCCGCGCTATCTGCTCCCTGCCTGCGGCGTCATTCTTTATGATGATATGAGGGATAAACAGCTGGGCAACACGGCGCCGGTGCGACAGGGAATTGTAGATCGAGTCAACCCATGCGCTTTCAGCATCGGCTACTTCAGGCAGATCCGTGTCGAGTTCAGGGCGGCTGAATGCTCCGGCCGAAATTATAAAGGCAGCCGCAGCGAAGGCTGCAATGAGCAAAGGGATCTTGCGCGACATCATCTGACTGCTGCAGGCTTCATTCTCAACTCATTGTCGGCACGCATTGTCGTTCCTTTCAGGGATCCGCTTTCCATGGCCCGGATAATGTCGTCGTAGATCGGGGAGTCGCTTTGAGCAACGATTCTGCCATGGGTCAGCGGAACCATGTAGTCGCCCCCCTTGGCAAGATACGAAATCGTAGCCACGCGGTAGGTGCGCTCAGGATCAATAGGGCTGCCATTGACTGTAGCGTTCAGAATCCGGCCAGTCCCCGGCTCAAATGTCACGGCAGTGCCGCCGCTCACGCCATTACCGTTCTGGCGTCCCATAATCTCGAGGTTGTCAAGAAGATCGCGGCCCGAAAGTTCGATTACCACAATGTCGTTCCTGAAAGGAAGCATGGTGAGGATCTGCCCCTTTGTAACTGCTCCTTTCGTAAGCGAATTGCGTATGCCGCCCTTATTCATGATCGCCAGATCGACAGGCTGTCCTGTCATTTCTTCACCGCGGCTCTTCACATAGTCGCTGAGCCAGTTGAGCAGACGCGGTGAGTCGGCAGGGAAATCGGTTGCCGCTTTGCTGATCTTGATGGCGCTGATCGAGTCAACTTTGTGACGGTAGGGAGTCAGCAATGCCTGTGTCTCACGATCGATGCGGCTGTCAAGCCGGGAGTCGACAGTGATCAGGCGCGCTTTGGCCGTGTCGGTGTCGGTGTCGAGCGTGATCTCGCCCAGATACATTCCCTTGTTCTTTGTCTGCAACACAAGAACCTCGCGCCCGTCGGCGTTGGCAATCCGTGCCTTCGGTGAATCCGGGTCGACAAGAGTGTGGCTGTGTCCACCTATTATAATATCGATATCATGCGACCGACGGGCAAGGTCAACGTCGTTGATCCCGTTAATGTCGTCGTAGCCTATGTGGGTGATGGCTATCACCTTGTCAACCTTTTCGATGTTTTTCAGATACCAGGCCATGGCGTCGGCTGCAGTCGCTGCATCGAGATATTTCAGTCCGGTGTATGAGCTGCCTTCAATAAGGCCCTCAGGATCGATGTTGACAGCGAAAAATCCGTAGCGCTTGCCGCCTGTTTCCTTGATGGTGAACGGACGGAACATACCGGCCAGCGGGGTGTCAGAGAAATCATAATTGGTTGCAAGCAGCTGAGCGTCGGCCATGTCATATTGACGCTTGAGAGCTTCCAGTCCGTTGTCAAACTCATGGTTACCGACAATCTGGATGTCGTAGCCGAGAGCATTCATCATCTTCTGCTCAACCTCACCTTTGAAAAGGGTGAAGAACAGTGAACCCTGAACGGCATCGCCGGCATCGACGAGAATCACGTTAGGCTCAGCATTGCGAATGCTGTCAATCAGCACCTTGCGACGCAGAATGCCACCCAGGCCCTCGGCTGTGGGGTCGATCTGGCTGTGAGTGTCGTTGGTGTGAAGGATCACTACTCGTTCTGCCGCGGCTGTTAAGGATATGGTGGCGGCAAGCATGAGTGCCGCCGTTTTGAGTGGTTTCATTTTCGTGACATTTTTGTCAAAGTTAAGCAAAATCGACCTATCCTCCAAAGTTAATATATCATAAAGAAGCGGTGCTGATGTAACATTGGCAGGAAATTTGCGTCATAATGTAAAAAAACACGGATAATATAAATTCATTATCACTGCAGAGCATAAATAATTATGAAAGATAATAAGAAGATACTGTCAATGGCGCTGGTGGCGGCCTTTGTTGCCGCCGGAAGCAGCGCACTCACCGTTACGGCTATGAAGAATGCCGGTGCGCTCTCTGCTGGTGGCGACCCCATAATGCTCACTTCGGGCTCCGCCGGCAACGCCGTTGATACCGGCAAGGGATATTACGCTGTGTCGCAGGGCACTGTTATGGCTAACACCGATTTCACCAAGGCTGCCGAAAGCACCGTCAACGGCGTTGTGTCGATCAAGAGTTTCGCCACTCCGCGTTACAACCGCTCCTCGCGCGGTGGCAGCCCCTTCGGAGGCGACGACCTGTTCGAATTTTTCTTCGGGCCTTCGCAGCCCCGACGTCAGGAGCGGCGCGGCGACGTTGACCCGGGTGATGAGAGCAATCAGCAGCAAACAGGTCTCGGATCGGGTGTGGTGATCAGCCCCGACGGGTATATCGTTACCAACAATCACGTGATCGACGGGGCCGACCGCCTCGAAGTGACTCTCAACGACAACCGCTCGTTTAATGCCACAGTTGTGGGATCTGACCCCAACACCGACCTTGCATTGGTGAAGATCGATGTCGATGGTCTTTCGGTTATTCCGATGGGCGACAGTGACCGGCTGAAAGTGGGAGAGTGGGTTCTGGCCGTGGGCAATCCGTTTGGCTTCACCTCTACTGTCACCACGGGAATCGTGAGCGCCAAGGCGCGCAGCATTTCTGGTGTGACTCATTCGCGCAACATGGGAATTGAGTCGTATATCCAGACCGACGCAGCCGTGAATCCTGGCAATTCGGGCGGCGCCCTGGTTAATCTCAATGGCGAACTCGTGGGAATCAACACCGCGATCTATTCAAACACCGGCAGCTATTCGGGTTACTCGTTCGCCATTCCAACATCTATAGTGAAGAAGGTTGTTAGCGACATCCGTCAGTTTGGCAGCGTGCAGAGAGCGGTGCTCGGTATCGGCATCAACGATCTCACGGCCAAACTCGCGAAGGAAAAGGATATTACAGCAGTTAACGAGGGTGTCTACGTTGCTTCCGTGGCCGACCGTTCAAGTGCCCGCGAGGCCGGAATCGAGGTTGGCGACGTCATCACGGCCATCAACGGCACACCCGTAAAAAACTCTGCTGCGCTTCAGGAGCAGGTGGCACGCTACCGTCCCGGCGACAAGATCACCGTCGACTATGTTCGCGCCAACAAGCGTCACACCGTCAATGTTACCCTACTCAACAATCAGGGAACAACCAAGGTTACGGCTGCGGGAACGGTGACAGATCTCGGATGCGCTTTCAAGCCGGTTGACGAAGCCACATGCAAGGAGCTGCGGATATCCTCAGGCCTTCAGGTCACGGGCCTCAAGGAGGGCAAGTTTAAGAATGCCGGTATCAAGGATGGTTTCATTATCCTCGACATCAACAACGCGCGTGTATCAAAGGTGGAGGATGTTGAAAAGATCTACAATGCCATCGTTAAGAGCGATGATGATCATGTTATGTTCATCACGGGCATTTATCCTACAGGTCGCAAGATGTATTACGCCGTCGACCTGACAGACTGACATGCAAGAACAAACAGACATATTTTTAGAAAGCGATTGACTCCCGTACGTTTGGAGTCGTGGAACAGAGAAGCTGCGTCGTAGTGTTATACGGCGCAGCTTCGCTTTTATCCTTTCCCTGAAAACAAAAAAAATTATCCGTCGTCACGACGAATAATCTTCTTACCTTAAATCTAATACCATGAAAAACTTATGCAAAAGTAATCTTTCTTACCTTTCCCTGCAAATAAATGACAATTATTTAACTGAATTTAACATTAAATTGCGCTTTTATTACTCTGAAATGTTGAAAACAGATCACTGAAACCTCCGTTAGATTCCATTCCTGATGTTTTAGTAAGGCCGAAAAAATCTGAATCAATCCGCTGCTGGAATTCAATAAAAATCACTAATTTTGTGGCACGACTAACCATAAGCACCAAACATAACCCTATTTTATAAAAATCTCAACATGGAATTCCTCACAAACGAGAAGCTTACCATTGTAGGCGCCGCCGGTATGATCGGCTCGAACATGGCACAGACAGCCATCATGATGGGTCTGACTCCCAACATCTGTCTCTACGACCCCTATGCACCCGGTCTGGAAGGTGTGGCTGAAGAGCTCTATCAGTGTGGCTTCGAGGGTATCAACCTCACATGGACCACTGACATCAAGGAAGCGCTCACCGACGCAAAATACATTGTGTCGTCAGG
>CAZKXM010000087.1:0-8179 GCA_964556785.1 uncultured Bacteroides sp.
GAGCACGCCCTGGCCGCCGAATCCGGCAATGATTATTTCGTGAGTCATTGTTGCGATTTCTTGGTTGAGTTAAGGTTATGCCTGCACATCCTTGAGGTCGCCCAGAGGATACTTGGCGTGCATGTTCTGCTCCATCCATTCGTTGGACTTCACGGGCGACATCTTCCAGCCTGAGTTACAGGTGGCGACGATCTCCACGATCGATGTGCCCTTGCCGGCCATTGAATTCTCGAAAGCCTTGCGGATAGCCTTCTTGGCTTTCTTGACGGCGGCTGTGGTGTGGACCGACTGACGGGTTACATAGCAAGTGCCGTCAAGGAGCACCATCAGGTCGCTGATCTTCAGAGGATAGCCGTTGAGGTCGGGACGACGGCCGTAAGGACAGGTGGCTGTCTTCATACCCTCGAGGGTTGTGGGAGCCATCTGGCCGCCGGTCATACCGTAGATACCGTTGTTGATGAAGATGATGGTGATGTTCTCACCGCGGTTTGCAGCGTGGATTGACTCGGCGGTACCGATAGCCGAGAGGTCGCCGTCGCCCTGATAGGTGAACACCATGCGGTCAGGGTTGAGACGCTTTGCGGCGGTAGCCACTGCGGGAGCGCGGCCGTGGGCAGCCTCGATCCAGTCAACGTCGATATAATTATATGCAAACACAGCGCAACCAACCGGGGCAACGCCGATAGCGTTGTCGGCCAGACCCATTTCCTCGAGCACCTCGGCTACGAGACTGTGTACCACACCGTGGCTGCAACCGGGGCAGTAGTGCATTACGTTGTCGGTGAGCAGGTGGGGTTTTTCAGCAACAATAGTGCCGTTTTTGATGATTTCTTCCTTTGTCATTGCCGTGGTTTATTTAGCTTCGGGAAATTCTTTGTGGAAAGCAGCGAGGATCTCGTTGGGGTTGGGAACGATACCACCCATGCGGCCGAAGTGGTAGACGGGCACCTTGCACTCAACGGCAAGACGGACATCTTCCACCATCTGGCCGGCGTTGAGCTCGACGCAGAGCACACCTTTCACTCTCTTGGAGAGTTCGCGGATGGCCTTGGTGGGGAACGGCCAGAGGGTGATCGGACGGATCAGACCGATCTTGAGGCCCTGTTCGCGGGCGATATCGATAGCCTTGAGGCAGATACGCGCTGTTGAACCGAAGGCCACCATGAGATACTCGCAATCGTCGGTGTAATACTCCTGATAGCGCACCTCGTTCTCCTCGATGCGGCGGTAGGTTTCCTGGAAGCGGTGGTTGTTGATCTCCATCTTGTTGGGCTCCATCTCGAGGGTGGTCTCAACATTGCGGTGACCGCGGCTCTGAGCGTGGCCGGTCACAGCCCAGGGGCACTGCTCGGCGATTTCTGCATCGGTGCGGCGCGGGCGCTGGGGAGGAAGCACAACCTTCTCCATCATCTGGCCGACAACGCCGTCGGCGAGAATCATGGCGGGGTTACGATATTTGAATGCGAGATCGAAGCCGAGGGCCACGAAATCAACCATCTCCTGCACGGTTGCGGGAGCGAGGACAATCAGACGGTAGTCACCGTGACCGCCACCCTTGGTGGCCTGGAAATAGTCGCCCTGCGAGGGCTGGATGGTGCCCAGACCGGGGCCGCCGCGCATCACATTGACGATCAGCGCGGGGAGCTCGCCGGCGGCGATGTAGGAAATACCCTCCATCTTGAGGCTGATGCCGGGGCTCGATGATGAGGTCATCACAGCCTTGCCTGTCGAGGCGCCGCCATAGACCATGTTGATTGCAGCAAGTTCGCTTTCTGCCTGAAGTACCACCATACCGGTAGTTTCCCAAGGCATCTGCTCCTCGAGGGTTTCGAGGACTTCACTCTGAGGGGTGATGGGGTAACCGAAATAGCCGTCGCATCCGTAGCGGATCGCAGCGTGGGCTATGGCTTCGTTGCCCTTCATCAATCTCACTTCTTCTCTGTCAGACATTTTCTTTTGGGGATTGGTGTGTTTTGAGGACACGTTAATGATTAGTTACTGTGCTTCACAAAGGGCTCAGGCCTCTTTAAGCACCACGCGATAAACAGTGAAACAACTGTCAGGGCATACCGATGCACACGAGCCGCAACCGATACATGCTTCGGGGTTGGCATCGTAGGCAAAATGGTAGCCTCGATCATTCACTTCTTTAGGCTGGAGCTGGAGCACATCGCAGGGACATGCCACTACACACAGTCCACAGCCTTTGCAATGTTCGCGGTCAATTACAACCGCGCCTTGGATTTTTGCCATAAAATGTGATAATAAGCTTTCAACGCTCACAAAGATACACAATTCCCTCTATGTTTTCAATTTTTAACGTTTCATTAACTTTTCTTTCTCTCAACCACTTGGAATGTATGTTTTATAACATAGCCGAAGCGCCTGAAAAGGCACTCCGGCTATAAATTCAGTTCAATATTTTTGTCGGTCGCCGACTGTTCGGGCCGATCAATACATGGGCTTGAAACCGGCCACGGGCACAAGCGCTCCGTTGGCCTCGCCCACGAGTGTCGACGAATGGCTCGTGTCGAGCTTCATCACCGGCGCTCCCGCACGGAGATTCACCTTGCCGAGGTCAACATAATAGAGGCCCGGATTGGTGACGAGATCGAAATAATAGCGCAGGTCACGGATGTTGGCGAAGCTGCGCCACTGGGTCGACGACACGTTGGGCTCGCCCTCGACGGTGTAGGTGTAGGGCACCGACGAGTTCTGGAGCACGCTGCGGGTCACGGCAACACCTAAGTCGGCATCAGCAGTCTTGGCAACGTGATTGACAAAATACCATGCGCGCACAAAGCGGTCAGGACTCTTCACCGTGCCGGGAAGCATGTTGGCGCCGCCCACACCGAGCCAGTAGTTGTTGATGGCCTGCATGGCGGGATACTGGGGATCGTTCGTGAGCACGTCAAGGTCATAACCCTCATAGATACGGATATCACCGTGGTCAAACTCGAAGATGGCGGTTTTGCCGGTGGCGTCGGTCACACCCCAGTGAAGGGCCGACACGGTGCCTCCGTCAAAGGTTGAGCCCGAGATGTTGAAATCATGCTTGCGCAACACGTCGACAACCTCGTCGGTCGTGGCGTTCTGATCGAGCAGCCAGGCCACAAACACGGCCAGCGACATCGGGCGCCGCGAAATGGTTGAATCGTTATCATAGACAGTGCCCTTACAGAACAGTCCGTTGATAACCAGACCCTTCTCATTCATTCCTTCGGTGACACCCCCGTCGTAGCCCACGGCATAGACCGCGCCATACTTGGCTTTCCATTCAAAAGCGCCGGGCAGCGAGTGGCTCTTCCACTTGTAGCCCCGGGGATAGACATAGATATTTGTCGGGATCGGGGTTTTCCAATCGAGCGAACGGCCAACAATGCGCAGGCTGTCGGTGCCGGTGTAGAGCACTCGCGTACATGCCTCGCTCTGCGGGGCCGAGAAAAAAGCAGCGGCCGCTATTGCAACCGCTGCAAGAGAATGAGTCAATTTCATAATCCGAAACGTGTTAACAATAATATATTATCCTTAACACGCGGTGAAACTTAAAAGTTCACCGACCGGCCGGAATCAAAGGGCAACCTTGAAGGTGGTGCGTCCCACGGTGACGAGATACACACCGCGCACGGCACTCGGGCTGAACCGCACTGAGCCGTCGGCACCGGCAACTGTGGCAGCCACTGTGGCGCCTGTAACGGAGCTGACGGTAACATATTCGCCGGCTTCGGCACCTGTAACGACAATGCAGCCGTCGGCAGCGGTCACCTTCACATTATCAGCCGCATCGACCCCGTCGATCGAAGCGCCCTTGACGGTGAACGCCATTCCCGATCCTGCTATCGCAGCTCCCGAGATGTCGGTGATCTCAAGGGTGTAGGTGCCGCTTCCGAGCTCAACATCCTGGAGCATGAGGCGCTGACGGTTGCCGGGGGCCACCTTGAGCTCCTTCTGTGTTGACCATGCGGGAGCGTTGCCGGAGTTGTAAGCCACTATGTCGATATCGTTGTCATAATCGCTCTCGGCATCGTTAAACACAATGATTTCGAGGCGGATCGTTCCATCGCTGAGACCGCTCAGCGGAGTAACCGACGACAGGCGGAGGCTCGGGCGTTCGAGAATCTCGAAATAGCTGCGATAATCCGATGTCAGTTCCTTGTCAGACGAGAGAAGCACTGCAAAATACTGACCCGGCTCAACATCGTTGAGATTCATCTTTGCGGTGGTCCAGGTGTAGGTCTGTCCGGCTGCAACAGAGATATTCTCGTCGAGCATGCCTGCGCCGTCGCCACCTGCTGAATAGAGTGCAATCCACACGTTTCCGCTGAAATCCTTCGCACCGGCATTGCGCACCGTCACATCATACGCAACTTCAGAGTTGTTGTAGACCACCGCGGTGGGCGCGATCGATTCGGCCACAACCACCGCCTCATCGCCTCCTATCACAAACTCATAGGGCGATCCGGCGATCTCAACCAGCGACGAATTGGCCACACGCACAGTGTGGACGCCGGTCTGAGCCGTGAGGTCAAACTCCTGAGTGGCGGTCGAGCCGTTGGGAATGTTGAGCTCCACAACTACAGAATTGCTGTAGCTCAGCTCGCTGTCAATCGAGATATAAACGATTCCGTTATAGTCTTCAGGGCCTGCATTCGACAGAGTGAGGGTGTAGCGGGCCTGATGTCCTGGCTGCGCGGGAACCCCGTCGCTCGGTTCGAACGACACCAGCGAGAGAGCCGCATTGACCTCAGGCGCCATCTGTGAATACTCATAGTTGTTCATATTGTCAACCGTTAGATAGAGCATCGGGTTGGTCGACTTGTCAAACGGCAGAACGTGGGGCTGTCCGCCTTCAACCTTCACTGCCGGATAAACCCTGTAGGTGCCCGGGGCAAGGTCCTTGATGGGAGCCTGATAGCGGGGGTTGGTGAGCCACCAGTCGTTGGCAGAACGGTCGTAGGCGTTGAGGTGATAGACATAGTCGTTCAGGAAGTACTGCACGTTGCCGCGACCGTCAATCACCTTCAGGCCGAGCTGGAAGTCGGTGGGTTCGAGACAGAATGCCGCCACATAGCTCGAGATGGCGAAGCTCCAGCCGTTCCATGTGAAAGCGCCGCTGCCCACCATGTGGTGATGGATTCGGCGGGTCTCGCCGGCGGGTGTGGGGCGCACACCGATCACAGCACTCTGATTGCTGTTGTAGCCACCTTCGTAGCCGCCGGTGCCCTGTCCAGAAGGATTGAGGGCCGACAGGGGGAAGTAGCCGTCGCAGTAGCCGCCCCAGCCCCAGTTGATGTGGAAATTGCTGTTTGACGAATAGCCGTCACAAACAAAGGAGTGTCCTCCGTTCGTGGCCTGGCCGGTATAGAACACGGGCATTCCGCCTGCGAGCGACTCGTAGATCTGGTCGTCCCATTCGTCCTGTTCAAGGAAGCCGGCGCGGTAGATCTCGAGCATGTTGTCGGCATCGTAGCCAAAATATTTTGTCAGCGAATAAGTGGGCATGAAATCAAACGCACCGCTCTCTGTGGCGCCATACTGCATGTTGAGGCTCACACCGCAGTCATACATCAGCTGGGCCACGGCCGTGCGCTGTGCCTCGGTGCCCGAAGAAGCCGAGTAGTATGTTGCGATCATGTTGTTCCAGTCGTAGGTGCTCTGCGAGAGGTCGGCGGTGATGGTTGTGCCGTTTGATAAGTAGGTGTTCGTGCCGCTTCCCTGGGCAGGATAGTTGTGTTTCTTCATCACCTGTGCCAGTGCAGTGGCGGCACAACCTGTCGGGGCGCGCCGGCCCGACACTGTGGGACACAGATTATTGTAAGGAGCACCCTGATCCCACAAGGTTTCACACAGCGGGGCGATGGCAGCGCGCGAAGCAACCCGTGCCGAAGGCGATGTTACACTCATCACGGCTGGGCGGCCGGCATTCATGGCGCGATATGCGGCAATCTCCTCGGCGTAGCCGTCGAGCCACGCCGCAAAATTGCAAGGCAGATTGGCGGGGTCGATCACCCCGTCGCCGTAACCGAGACAGGGACGCACGCCATCTTCAGCCGAGGCGATAAGGAACTGACCGGGAGTGTTGAACACATAAACCGCCGGCTGCTGCTCGGCCGTGCGCGTTGCAACGAGCGTGTAGGCGGAAGGAGCCTTGGCGGGACCGTCGGAATCGGCGAGCACGCGGGACAATGCCTGCTCGGGCGTGAGGGTGGCCGCGTTCATTGCAACTGCAGCCAGAGCCATCACGGCTATGTTAGTAAATCTTTTCATGTAGAGGTAAAATTATTGTCAGCCGCAAAGATAAAAGAAATCTTTCAAAATCTCGCCTCTTTCTCCCCCGCATTGAAAATCCACCATTTTGACAATAGTTTCGTTACTGATTGTTGCTTCTAAGAAAATTTGTGTAATTCAATATATATATATCTTTAGGGCGTAATTCCAATTCTCTCTAAAAAACAAATGATTATGCGCAAAATTATTCTCACTTTATTACTGATGCCGCTTTTGGCGACTGCCGAGAACTTCTTTGTTGACGGCGCCAAGTGGACCTATTTCAGCTCTCCGAGCAAGCCCGACGGAGACGCATCGGTGGGAAGCTACTATATCCGCGGCACAGAAACCGCACTTGGAAAGGAATGCCTCAAACTACATCAAGACAATGGGAAACTGATTGCGCTCATTCGCACTGAGGGCGAGAGGGTGCTGTTCCTGCGCCATCCCGCTGAAACAAGTTGGTGTCTGCTTTACGATTTTTCGCTTCAGCGGGGTGAAGGATGCACGGTCGACAGGCTCGATTATATGGCTTATGGAGCCGAAAGTCCCGACTCTTATCCCAATCACCCCGAAAAAGTGGTGTGCATCGACCGCTATCGGAGTCCGCTTTACGACAACGCCGAAGTGCTGATTATGGATGACGGTGAACACGGCGGCAGCCCCGCACCGATGGACAATGTGTGGGTTGTAGGGATGGGAAATCCCTCATCGCTCACCAAAAATTTCGGCTTCAGGTGGATTGGCAGTTCAAATCACACAACTCTGCTGCATGTTTCGATCAACGGCGAGCGGATTTACAAAGGCTATTCGTTTGACGCCTCGGGCTCCTCAGCCTTCCTCCCTTACACCCTCTGGGAGATGGAGTGTGGCGACGGCCTACCCAGAAACGTGTGGATATCTGGCGGTTATGATTGGGACACTAACGGGAAGGGAAGCCTGATGAAAACATCGTATGGCAAGGAGAACGGCACCCCGACTGAAAGCCCGGAGCACAAATCGCCCTCATTTGTGTGCGACATCCATGTTGACGGCGACCGAGTGTATCGCATCACTCCCAGCGGCGATGAGGTGCTGGCCTACGACTTCGCGATCCAGCCCGGCGAGGTGCGTTGCGTGGCTGCCCTCGATCCGGTTCGCGGACAGGAGCCCACATGGGTGAGATGCCGCCAGCGTTCGACCAGCGCCACCTTCCCCGGCTACGACGAAATCATTCTCGACGAATTTGCCGACGAGGCTCTGTCGCAGCGCATCGGCAGCGGGGTGTGGATCAGCGATCTTGGCTCGCCATTCAATGTTCTTTACAACAACAGGTTTGCCTACACTCCCGTGGAGTCGCTGCTCACAAGAGTGTCGGTGATGGGTGAGGAACTCCCGATCCTTCCCGCAGGAGCGCCCTCTTATTCGGGGATAGAAACGGTTGGCAACTCCGCAGCGTCGCCCATGCCGGCCACGTTCTATAATCTGCAGGGTGTGCGAGTCGACTCACCTGCGGCTCCCGGCGTCTACATCCGCGGCTGTGGCGCCGAGCGCACAAAGATTCTTGTGAAATAAACACTTCACCTAAAGCAATAAGCCTTGAGGCTGCCGCCGGCGTTGGCCGGGCGGCAGCCTCTGCTGTAGACACGCTGCGGCCTCAATCCGAAAATTTTCTTAAAATGGAATGCGGGTGTGGAATTTTTGATTACCTTTGCAGCAACCGACACATAAAGATCGAGAGAAAACCTAAGGGTCCCGTAAGCTGAAACCAAGGCAGATGGGATTCTCAATTTTTATCGTATTTCAAAAAATTTCTCACTCACACAAATACAATTCCGGACCATGGCTATAACTTACATGACCAAGGAAGGTTACAAAAAGAAAATGGAAGAGATCGCACGTCTCGAGTCAGTGGAGCGCCCCCGCATTTCGC
>CAZKXM010000088.1:0-8147 GCA_964556785.1 uncultured Bacteroides sp.
CTCGATCAGAAAACCAAACGCATGGCCCAGGAAGAGAAGCAGGCCAGCAAGCGCCGCAAAACCCTCGAGCGCGAGCTCGAATGGGTCAGAATGGCCCCCAAAGCGCGTCAGGCAAAAGGCAAGGCACGACTCAACTCTTACGACCGACTCCTCAACGAGGACCAGAAGGCCCGCGAGGAAAAACTCGAGATTTTCATTCCCAACGGTCCGCGCCTTGGCGCCAAGGTTATCGAGGCCCACGGCCTGAGCAAGGCTTTCGGCAAAAAGCAGCTCTTCGAGAACCTCGACTTCACTCTGCCCCCTAATGGCATCGTGGGTGTGATAGGCCCCAACGGAGCCGGCAAGACAACCCTGTTCCGCCTCATCATGGGTCAGGAGAAGCCCGATGCCGGAACATTTGACGTGGGCGAGACCGTAAAGGTGGCCTACGTTGACCAGACACATCACGATCTGCTTCCCGAAAAGACTGTCTATGAAGTGATTTCGCAAGGCACCGAAAGCTTCCGCATGGGCGGACGCGACGTCAACGCCCGCGCCTACCTGTCGCGCTTCAACTTCACCGGCGCCGATCAGGAGAAGAAGATCGGAGTACTCTCCGGTGGCGAACGCAACCGTCTGCACCTGGCCATGGCGCTTAAGCAGGAGGGCAACGTGCTGCTCCTCGACGAGCCCACCAACGATATCGACGTCAACACCCTGCGCGCTCTCGAGGAGGGCCTTGAGGAATTTGCCGGTTGCGCCGTGGTTGTGAGCCACGACCGCTGGTTCCTCGACCGTATCTGCACCCACATCCTTTCGTTTGAGGGCGAGGGCAAGGTTGTGTTCTACGAAGGCTCATACAGCGACTATGAGGACTACAAGCGCGCCCACAACGGCGGCAAGGAGCCAACGCGTCGCCGCTACCGCAAGCTCATGGAATAATTTCCATCATAACATCTCCCCCACTTTAACAGCGAAGAGACACTCGTGAAAACATCAGAATGTCTCTTCGCTGTTATATGTCTATATTGCAGACGGTTACTTAGGCTGCGGTGTTGGAGCGGCGGCGCCCTGCGAGAGCTTTGCAGGAGTGCCGTCGTAGTCAATAAACTGAATCTGGCTGATGTCGGTGCCAGAAGGGATGTTGAACAGCTGCAATCCGAAGATGGGTGCCACCGAGGCGATATGTTCGAACAAGGCACTCTGGATTGCCTCATATTCCGTCCAGACCGTAGTGGCCGTGAAGCAGTAGATCTGCAGCGGCAGACCCGCATTGGTGGGCTCCATCACACGGATCAGAATCTGCTCGGTGTGGCTGAACTGATCGTGAGTGAGGATGTAGCGGCACATGTAGGCTCGGAACAGGCCGAGATTCGTGTCGATCGTGCCGTTGACGGCAGCCTGATTGGGATTGAATGTAGGCGCATCGCCTGCCTTGGCAACAAAGTCCTGGATCAGCGGCAGTTTCGCGGCGATTTCCTGAGCCTTTTCGCGGGTGATCGGCTGCACCGAGCTGAAGTCGAAGATCACACTGCGCGCAATGCGGCGACACCCCGACTCCTTCATGCCGCGATAGTTCTGAAACGAAGTCGACACCAGAGTGTAAGGCGGACAGGTTACGATCGTGTTGTCGAAGTTCTGTACCTTTACGGCTGTCAGCGACACATCGAGCACCGTTCCGTTAGCCGGAGTGGAGGGCACCACAATCCAGTCGCCGACGTGCACCATATCGTTGAGCGCCAGCTGCAACCCAGCAGTGAAGCCCAGAATGCTGTCTTTGAAAATCAGCATCAGCGCCGCCGCAAAGGCACCGAGACCGGCCAGAAGGGTGCCGGGCGACTTGTCGATCAGCACCGACACGATGATGATACCCGACACAAGCCACAGAATTCCCTTTGCTGTGTTCAGAATCCCTTTGAGCGGCAGATTGCGGGCATTGTCGTGCTCGTTATAGCGGTTCCAGATAAATGTCAGCACGGCCGAAAGGGCGATGCCGATCACGATTATCGTATAGACAACCAATATCTTCATCAGCCACTCCGACAGCTTGGTGGCGTTCAGGGCCAGCGGAATCATACCCATGATCACCAGCGGAGGAATCACATGGCTGCAACGCAGCAACAGCTTCTCCTGAAGGATCTGACGGGCAATATCGCTGTTGCGCACCTTCACGAACTTCCTGACCAGAAAAAGCACCAGCTTCTTGATCAGCATGCCGAAAAGGAGCCCGACAAGAACAAAGGCCGTGACGTAAAAAATCTGATCCAGAGTAGGATTTTTCGGGATACCCAGCGCTATCAGGAGCCTGTTGATATGGCTCATGATCCAGAGGGCAAATTCGTGTGACGGGATAATTTCACAGGGAATCATCATAATGCAATGAACGTTTTTACTTACATTAACAATCGCAGCAGCAATCATGTTTAAGAGCCTGTCCCAAAAAATTAGTTATCTGCTGTTTTAGACCGGCTCTTAGTTAAAAGGTGTGAAATCGTCACATTTTATCATGCCGACCGATAATTCTCACGCATAATTCGGTAAATTTGCACGTTAGTAGGAATAATCCGTTTACATTTGACAGGACAGGGGACAGATTTTCTCCCCGACATAAAGAGACAACAACAATCACACTCAAAACAATAATGAACCACATCAAGACACTACTTTTTGGCGCCGCATCGCTTCTTGCAGTGCAGTCGGCCAATGCCGTAGCCGCCTATCCCGGCCTGCTCACCATGCAGCAGCCCGACGGAACCACAGTCGAAATTCAGATTGTGGGCGACGAGTTTGGCTCGGCAGTCCTCACCGAGGACGGTTATCTTCTGAAGCAGGAGGGCCGGGGCTATTACTATGCCGATCTCGACAACAACGGCAACACCGTTTCGTCGGGCATCCTCGCCACGGCTCCCTCAGCACGTTCAGCAAAGGCAAACGAGTTTCTGCGTGGAGTTGACATGCAGGGCCGTGTTTTCCCGGCCCTGGAGCGCATCCATGCCGCAAACCGCAGCATGTCGGCAACCTACGGCGACATGCCTCAGGCCGTGTTTGCCAAGGCAGGTCCCGGTCTGTTCCCCAAGTCGAAATTCCCCACAACCGGCAAGATCAAGGCTCTGGTGATCCTCGTTGAGTTCCCCGATCAGCCCTTCACGCTCGGCGACGCAGCTCACGATTATTTCACCCGTTTGCTCACCGAGCCCGGGTTCAGCGACTACGATGCCACCGGCTCGGCCGCCGACTGGTTCCGCGACAACAGCTGCGGTCAGTTCGACCCCCAGTTTGACGTTTACGGCCCGGTAATGCTCCCCAATGAGATGGCATACTACGGCGGCCACGACGGTAACCGCAGCGACATCCGTCCGCAGCGCATGATCACCGACGCCTGCGCCATCCTCGACCCCGAGGTTGACTTCAGCCAGTATGACAACGACCACGACGGCTATGTCGACAACGTGTTCGTGTTCTATTCAGGCCTCTCTGAAGCTGCCGGCGGTACAGCCGACACCATCTGGCCCCACTCATGGGACATCTCCACACCCGAACCCGAAGGCAAGTATATTCACGACGGTGTACAGCTCGAGCACTACGCGTGCAGCAACGAGTGGCACTACAAGGAAAATCTTCCCGACGGCATCGGCACATTCGTCCATGAGTTCTCACACGTGATGGGTCTGCCCGACCTTTATGCCACCAAGTCGCAGTTCAGCTACTATTACACTCCCAACGAATGGGACACCCTTGACCGCGGCAACTACAACAACAACAGCCGCACCCCGCCCTGCTACAGCGCCTTCGAGCGCTATGCCCTCGGCTGGCTCGAGCCCATGGAGGTTACCAAGGCCATGGACATCCGCCTCAACCCGATCAGCGACTCCAACACCGCGCTCCGCATCTCAACCGTAGGCAATCCGCTCGAGTTCTTCCTGCTCGAGAACCGCCAGAAAAAGGGTTGGGACACCTATCTGCCCGGCCACGGCATGCTCGCATGGCACATCGACTATGAAAGCGGTGTGTGGACCAACAATGTTGTCAACGACAATCAGGACCACCAGCGCGTCGACATCGAGGAGGCCAACAACATGCGCAGCGTGAGCACCCGCGGCGGCGTGCCCTTCCCCGGTACTGAAAACGTTACCGAGTTCACCGACTATACCCGCCCCTCGATGCTCGCATGGAACAACACCCCCACAGGTAAGCCCGTGACCGACATCGCCGAGAGCGAAGACGGAATCATCACCCTCAAGGTTATGGGTGGCGGCAAGGTTTTCGATGCGCCTCAGGTGAAGGTGACCGACATCCATCACGAAGGATTCACCGCAAGCTGGGCCCCCGACAACAACGCAACCATGTATGAGGTGAGCGTGTATGCAGTGCGCAATTCACAGCGCATCTATGCCGACGGCTACAACCGCCGCAACGCCGGCTGCACCTCGTCGATCGAGGTTACCGGCCTCGAGCCCCAGACAGAATACTATGTCGAGGTTCGTAACGCCAACCTCTATGCCGAGTCAGAACCCTCCGATCCCGTAAAGGTCAAGACCCTCAAGGCTGAGTTTGTCAACTTCTGCCCCGTGGTTACCGA
Source organism: uncultured Bacteroides sp. (assembly GCA_964556785.1). Classification (GTDB taxonomy): domain Bacteria; phylum Bacteroidota; class Bacteroidia; order Bacteroidales; family Muribaculaceae; genus CAG-1031. Next base: position 4,559 of record CAZKXM010000088.1, read on the forward strand.
AGAGACTGACATCGAGTCACATAAGTTCACAGCCAACTGGAACGAAATGGCCGATGCAGTTGACTATCGCGTCAATGTCTACACCAAGACCAAGGGCGAGCCCGTGGTTGAGCTCTGCGATGTGGCCAACGGCCTCACCGATCTCCCCGCAGGATGGACCACCAGCGCTACCGCTGTCTACAACCAGACATCGTATAGCGGCGCAGCTGTGCCCGCACTCCGCTTCTCGGCCGACGGCCGATTCATTGAATCGCCCCGCTTCACAAAAGATATCAGCGGACTGAGCTTCTGGTCGCGCGGCGTCAATGCCAAGGGCAAAGGCACGCTGAAGGTCTTCGGACTTGTTAACGGCGAATGGGTTGAACTCGACTCTTATATCCCCAGCGACGACAAAGGCGGAAGCACCTATGAGCTCCATGCCGACCTCATCCCCGAGGGCGTGCGCGCCATCCGCGTGGCCCTGGCCTGCAACGAAGCATGCAATGTGTCGGTCGACGACATCAAGGTGCTCTGGGGTGGCGATGAACAGATCGTCATGCTGCCCGCATTTACCGATGCAGCAGCCGGCGGTGCAACAAGCCTTAAGGTCACCAACCTGAACCATCTCACCACCTACTACTACACTGTTGCAGGTGTCAATGCAGCCGGTCAGGTTTCGCGCGCCTCGAAAGAGAAAGCCATCACAACCCCCGACGGCCCCGACTCGATCGAGAACATCGACACTGCCGCCGGCAACTTCCGCGTCAGTGTGTCGGGCAACCGACTGATGTTCTTCGATGCCGAAGGTCCCGTGACCGTCACCACCCCCGCAGGTGCGTCGTTCACCACCAACAGCAATGAAGCAACCGTTGTGCGTGGCATCTACATTGTCAGCAACGGAGCCAAGGCCGTTAAGGTTATCGTAAGATAATCCATCCCGGCAAACAGCTTCAACCCCAAGATTAACCCGATCGGGGCCACCGCAAGAACTCTTTTTTGCGGCTGGCCCCGATTGCTGTTTTGACGAAAAAAAGCTATATTTGCAGTCGTCATGACGGAATTTCTTTCACACTACCATCTGCTTGGCCTGACCATCGGTCTGATGACATTTCTGATCATCGGCCTTTTCCATCCCCTTGTTATCAAGGGGGAATACTATTTCGGCACCGGTTGCTGGAAGGTGTTTCTCGCTTTCGGTCTGGCGTCGTTTGCAGGCGCATTGATTGTGAGCGATGTGTTCTGGTCTACCCTCCTCGGAGTGATCGCATTCTCCTGTTTCTGGTCGATCAAAGAGGTGTTTGAACAGGCCGAACGGGTGAAGAAAGGATGGTTTCCCGCCAATCCGCGCCGTCAACAAAAATAATCATAACAGCCATGTGCACCACCTGCGGATGCGAATCGCATCACTCCCACACTCACGGACACTCCGCTTCAGGCCACACTGAGGAGGTGCGTCTTGAAGCCGACATTCTCGGCGTCAACAACAGCCACGCCGCCTTTAACCGCGGTTTCCTGGCCGGACGCGGAGTCAAGGCATTCAATCTTGTGTCGTCGCCCGGATCGGGGAAGACATCGCTCCTTGAGGCCACTCTGCGTATTCTGAAGGAGCGCGGAGTCGCTGCCGGAGTGATTGAAGGCGATCAGGAGACAGCCAACGATGCCAACCGCATAAAGGCCCTCAGCATACCCGCCGTGCAGATCAACACCCGCAACGGCTGTCACCTCGACGCCCACATGGTTGGTCACGCCCTCGAGGAGCTCGATCCGGCCGCCGGTTCGCTTGTGTTCATCGAGAATGTGGGCAATCTCGTGTGCCCGGCAATGTTTGACCTTGGTGAGAGTGCGCGTGTGGTTGTGATCAGCGTTACCGAGGGCGACGACAAACCCCTGAAATATCCCTACATGTTCGAAAGCGCGCAAGTTTGCGTGATCAACAAGATCGACCTTCTTCCCTACGTCGACAGTTCGCTCGAACGGTTGAAGCAAAATGTGCTCAGCGTCAATCCGTCGATGCGCTTCTTCGAGGTCTCGGCAACCAAAGGAGAGGGCATGGAGCAGTGGGCCGACTGGCTCACGAGCCTCTGAGCCGTCCCCCGCCGGGGCACATGTTGCACGGTCGCACCACGCTGCCCCGAATGAATTGACAGGGCGCGATTTTTAACAAAGGATGTCGGGGCTTTTCTTGCACGAAAGCTGAACATTTTGTATCTTTGGGGCAAGATTGCGCTCGCGCGCGTGCGCGAAAGGCATTCTTACCCCCTTAATTCAGAATAGATTCTCCCGAATATGGCAGAAAAAGAAGAATACGGCGCGAGTTCGATTCAGGTCCTTGAGGGTCTGGAAGCAGTCAGGAAACGTCCGGCGATGTATATCGGCGACATCAGCGAGAAAGGCCTGCACCATCTGGTCTATGAGGTGGTTGACAATTCAATCGACGAGGCCCTGGCCGGCTATTGCGACTCGATCAACGTCACCATAAATCCCGACAACTCGATCACCGTTATCGACAACGGCCGAGGCATTCCGGTTGACATGCATGAGAAGGAACACAAAAGCGCCCTCGAAGTGGTGCTGACGGTGCTCCATGCAGGCGGCAAGTTCAACAAGGACAGCTACAAGGTGTCGGGCGGTCTCCACGGCGTGGGTGTGAGCTGCGTCAACGCCCTGTCCACCTATCTCAAGGCCGAGATTCACCGCGACGGAAAGTCGTATGTGCAGGAGTATTCGTGCGGAAAGCCCACAACCGAGCTCACCGTCACAGGCACAAGCTCCCACACCGGCACATCGATCACCTTCAAGCCCGACGCATCGATCTTCACCGTTACCGAGTATGATTACTCCACCCTGGCGTCGCGTCTGCGCGACCTTGCGTTCCTCAACGCCGGAATCCGCCTGACGCTGACCGACATGCGCCAGCTCGACGAAAACGGACAGCCTCTGAGCGAAACTTTCTATTCGAAAGAGGGTCTGCGCGAGTTTGTGGAATATATCGATTCAGGAAAAGAATCGCTCATCAACGACGTTATCCACCTCAACACCGAGCGCAACGGCATTCCCGTAGAGGTGGCCCTGACCTACAACACGTCATACAACTCTGAGAACATCCGCTCTTACGTCAACAATATCCACACCATCGAGGGTGGTACCCACCTCACCGGCTTCCGTCGCGGTCTCACCATGACAATGAAGAAGTATGGCGAGGAAAAGAAGATGTTTGAGAAAGAGAAAGTGGAAGTGAGCGCCAACGACTTCACCGAGGGCCTCACAGCCGTGATCTCAGTCAAGATAATGGAGCCCCAGTTGGAGGGACAGACCAAAACCAAGTTCGCAACAACGAGGCCATCGGCGCCGTTCAGACAGCCGTCAGCGAGGCTTTGGGCAACTATCTCGAGGAGCACCCCCGCGAGGCCAAGACCATTGTCGAGAAAGTGATTGTGGCCGCCAAGGCGCGCAAGGCTGCCTACGACGCCCGCACCAAGGTGCAGCGCAAGACACCTCTTTACGGTGGCGGCCTCCCCGGCAAGCTGAGCGACTGCTCGAGCCGAACGGCAGAAGACTGCGAGCTCTTCATTGTGGAGGGTGACTCGGCAGGCGGAACAGCCAAGCAGGG